>NZ_JBYTAG010000045.1:0-28873 GCF_058787995.1 Cupriavidus sp. FW305-27 | reverse complement strand
CCCCCCCCCCCCCCCCCCCCCCCCCCCCCCGCCGCTTTCCTGCATTTCCCTCAACCTGCAGTGCAGTTCCGGGAGGCAGTCATGTCGAGCAATCCGCAGTTGGCCGGCACCTGGCCGGTCATGTCGCTGGCCGAGGCCCACGCCCGGCTTACCGCGCCCGGCGCGCCGTTCGAAACCGAAACGCGCGTGATCCGCGGCATCCCCACCACCGTCTGGAAGAACGCACCGCCCACGCTGCGCGAGCTGTTGCTGAACACGCGCGCGTTTGCCGACCGCACCTTCGTGGTCTATGAGGACGAGCGCGTCTCCTACGATGCCTTCCGTCGCGCCGCCATCGCCCTCGCCCATGCACTGGTGCGCGATGGCGTGCGCAAGGGCGACCGCGTGGCCGTAGCCATGCGCAACCTGCCTGAATGGCCGGTGGCGTTCTACGGCGCGCTGCTGGCGGGTGCCATCGTGACGCCGCTCAATGCCTGGTGGACCGGGGCCGAGCTGGAGTACGGCCTGGCCGATTCCGGCAGCCGCGTGGCGATCGTCGATGCCGAACGGCTCGACCGCATCCTGGAACACCTGCCGGGCTGCCCGGCGCTGGAACGCGTCTATGCCTCACGTGCCGGCGGCACCGCGGCCGAGCCGCGCGTGGCCCCGCTGGAAAGCGTGATCGGCAGCCCGGCTGACTGGGCCGCGCTGCCAGACCAGGCGCCGCCGCAGGTCGATATCGATCCGGACGACGACGCCACCATCTTCTACACCTCGGGCACCACCGGCAAACCCAAGGGCGCGCTCGGCACGCACCGCAACTCCACCAACGTGGCCGTTGCAGGCAGCTTCAGCCCGATGCGCAACCTGTTGCGCCGGGGCGAGCCGATTCCCGCGCCGGACCCCGCCGCGCCGCAAAAGGCCATGTTGCTGGCGGTGCCGTTCTTCCATGTCACCGGCTGCATGGCGGTGCTCAACGGCGCCATCGCCACCGGCGGAAAGATCGTGCTGATGCACCGCTGGGACGCGCTGCGCGGCATGGAGCTGATCGAGCGCGAGCGCTGCACCGCGGCCGGCGGCGTGCCCACCATCGCGTGGCAGATCCTGGAGCATCCGGAGCGCGGCCGCTTCGACCTGTCCTCGCTGGAGAACGTCAACTACGGCGGCGCGCCGGCATCGCCCGAACTGGTGCGGCGCATCGGCGAGGTATTCCCGCTGGCCGCTCCCGGCATCGGCTGGGGCATGACGGAAACGTCGTCCACCTTCACCAGCCACAGCGCCGAGGAATACGTGATGCGCCCGGACAGCAGCGGCCCGGCGCTGCCGATCGGCGAGATGAAGGTGGTGGACGGGCACGGCCGCGCCTTGCCACCCGGCGCAACCGGCGAGCTGATGGCGCGCGGTGCCAATGTCGTGCGCGGCTACTGGAACAAGCCCGAGGCCACGGCGCAGACCTTTGCCGACGGCTGGCTGCGCACCGGCGACATTGCGCGGCTGGATGAGGAAGGCTACGTCTATATCGTCGACCGGATGAAGGACATGCTGATCCGCGGCGGCGAGAACATCTACTGCATCGAGGTGGAAAGCACCCTGTACGAGCATCCCGCGGTGATGGATGCCGCGGTGGTCGGACTCGCGCACAAGACGCTGGGCGAAGAACCGGCCGCGGTGATCAGCCTGAAGCCCGGCATGCAGGCAAGCGAGGCCGAGCTGCAGGATTTCGTGCGCACCCGGCTGGCGGCATTCAAGGTGCCGGTGCGTATCCTGATTTACCAGGAGATGCTGCCGCGCAATGCCAATGGCAAGATCCTGAAGTCGAACCTGCGCAAGCTGTTCGACGCTGCCACCTGAGCTGCGGCAGGAGCGCCGACTCGACAAGAACAACAAGGAACGACAAATTGACGGAACAAGCAAAGCGTGACCACTCCCCGTCCGCCCCGGTGCGGGCAACTATCGCGGTGGCACTCGCCGCCCTGGTGGCTGGCTGCGCCGCCGGCGGCACCAACCTGTCCGCGGTGCCGGAACTGCGCCCGGGCGTGCCTGCCGGCTACCTGGCTACCGACGCGCGCCCGGACAGCCTGAAGCTGCTGCCCGCGCCGCCGGCGCAGGGCTCGGCAGCGCTGGCGCTGGATGAGGATGCCGCGCGGCAGGCCGGGACGCTGCGCGGTTCACCGCGCTGGCAAGTGGCTGGCGAGGATGCCGTGTTGACGTTCCCGCAGGCCGCCAGCGCATTCTCCTGCGCGCTGGGCGTGCCGGTCAGCGAGAAAGAAACGCCGTACCTGAACATCCTGCTGCGCCGCAGCCTGGTCGATGCCGGCCTGTCCACCTACAAGGCCAAGGACCACTACAAGCGCACACGCCCCTTCGTTGCCAACAAGACCCAGATGTGCACGCCGGCCGAGACCGCCAAGCTGGAAAAGGACGGTTCGTACCCGTCCGGCCACAGCGCCATCGGCTGGGCCTGGGCGCTGATCCTGGCTGAGGTCGAGCCGGAACGCGCCAATGACATCCTGGCGCGCGGGCGCGCGTTCGGCCAGAGCCGCGTGGTCTGCAACGTGCACTGGCAAAGCGATGTCAACGAGGGCCGCATGATGGCCGCGGCAACGGTGGCGCGGCTGCATGCCGACCCCACCTTCCGCGCCGACCTGGACCGCGCCCGCCGCGAAGTGGCGGCGGCACGCGCCAGCGGCGCGCGCCCGTCGCGCGACTGCCAGGCGGAGAGCGCGGCGCTGGCGCCCTGATCCACCAGGTGCCGGGGCCGGCTGCTGCAGGGTTACTTCACCGGGATAACCGTGCCGGCCGGCACCGGCACGGCGGTGACGCTGTTCTGCGGGCTGCCGCTGACAATGCGGTCGGAGTACGTCAGGTACACCAGCGTATTGCGCTTGCGGTCGACCGCGCGCACGACATGCAGGGCCTTGAACAGGATCGACATGCGTTCGGAGAAGACGTTGTCCTGTTGCCGGATCGGCCCCTTGAAGGCGATCGTGGCCACCTGCCGGCAGGCGATCGATGCCTCCGGCGGGTCTTCGGCCATGCCCAGCTGGCCCTTGATGCCGCCCGTGCGGGCGCGCGACACATAGCAGGTCACGCCGTCCACCTGGGGGTCGTCATAGGCTTCGATCACGACCTTGTCGGAGCCGGTCATGCGGAAATTGGTACTGACGCTGCCGATCTCCTCGGCGTGGGCGCCCGAGGCGGCGGTCAGACAGACGACGGCCAGGACCGTGCGGATGCGATTGCAGTAGCGCTTCATGGCGGGGTATTCAGGTCACCGACGACTTGATGTCGTCGTGGCGCTTTTCCATTTCCTGGCGCAGCGCGCGGCGCTGCTGGGCGGCGGCAAAGCGCTGGCGCTCCACCTCGTCGCGCGGCTCCAGCGGCGGCACCTCGGCCGGCGTGCCGTTGTCGTCCACGGCCACCATGGTGAAGTAGCAGCTGTTGGTATGGCGCACCAGCTTGCTGCGGATATTTTCCGTCACCACCTTGATGCCGATTTCCATCGAGCTGCGGCCGGTGAAGTTGACCGAGGCCAGGAAGGTCACCAGCTCGCCCACGTGGATCGGCTGGCGAAACACCACCTGGTCGACCGACAGCGTTACCACGTAGCGGCCGGCGTAGCGGCTGGCGCAGGCATAGGCAACCATGTCCAGGTACTTGAGGATGGTGCCGCCGTGGACGTTGCCGGAGAAGTTGGCCATGTCCGGCGTCATCAGCACGGTCATGGAAAGCTGGTGGGACAGATCGTTCATGATGCGGGTACGGATTGCGGGGGCGGGATTTCTGGGGCGAACCTGCGACGGCGGCATTGCCTGACTGCACGCCGGAACGCTGGCGCCGGCAGTTTAACCCGGATCGTGCCCGCCGTTGCCGGCTGCAGCCCGGTACCGGCAGGCGTGGCCGTGCCATGCAACAAAAAAGCGGCCTGCAAGGCCGCTTTTCACGCTGTGGACGCAAACTGCTTACTTCTTCTTGTTCACCGCGTCCTTGAAACCCTGCCCGGCAGAGAACTTGACCGTCTTGGCGGCCGGGATCTTGATGGTTTCACCGGTGCGCGGATTGCGGCCGGTGCGGGCGGCGCGTTTGCCGGCGCTGAAGCTGCCAAAGCCCACCAGCGTCACCGAATCGCCCTTTGCCACTGCCTTCTTGATACTGTCCAGCGCTGCGTTGAGCGCGCGCTCGGCGGCGGCATTGCTCAGTTCTGCTTCCGCGGCGATGGCCGATACCAGTTCACCTTTATTCATGGCTGATTTCCCTTGTTGGTCGTCGTCACCGATGTGCGTGCCTCGCGGCAAAGCCATCGATCGGCGCAGTCTAATCTGCCCGTCGCGCGTAGAGCAATCCCCAGTGGCACCAATGCGACAAAAAAACCCGCAAATCCTTGATTGAGGCCGGTTAGCGGGCAATTTTCCACGCTTTTCCCGCTTGCCAGAAGCCGGCTTTGCCGGGCCGTCCCGCAGCGCGGCAACGCCAGACCGGCCCGCGCGTGGGGCAAACCAGCAGCATAGGATAGATTCCCATAAATGGGGCGCCGCACCATAACGGTTCAGCCCGCGCCGCCGTTTCGCGCCATTTTGGCGCATTCGCACTATCACGGCGATGCCAGCGGCAACGCTACCAGCAGCGCCCGCCCCTGCCTGCGCGCGGTATTCCGGTGCGGTTTTACCCGACAAGGTGCACGTGGCACCAGGATGCGGCCGTTGCTGGAATGCTTTTTGCGTACCCACGCTCCCATTTTGAGCATGAGGTCACTATGGACGACTGGAAGACCGGCACCGACGCCCTGTTTATCCTGCTAGGCGCCATCATGGTGCTGGCCATGCACGCCGGCTTCGCCTTCCTGGAACTGGGCACGGTGCGCAAGAAGAACCAGGTCAACGCACTGGTAAAGATCCTGGTGGATTTTGCAGTTTCGACCATCGCCTATTTCTTTATCGGCTACACCATTGCCTACGGCGTGCAATTCATGTCCGGGGCCGAAACGCTGGCGCAGAAAAACGGTTACGAACTGGTCAAGTTCTTTTTCCTGGCGACATTTGCCGCGGCCATTCCTGCGATTATCTCGGGCGGTATTGCCGAGCGTTCACGCTTCAACCCGCAACTGGTCGCCACCTTCGTGCTGGTAGGTTTTGTCTATCCGTTCTTCGAAGGCATCGCCTGGAACCAGCGCTATGGTGTGCAGGACTGGATTACGCGCGTGGCCGGCGCGCCATTCCATGACTTCGCCGGCTCGGTGGTGGTGCATGCGCTGGGCGGCTGGATCGCGCTGCCCGCGGTGCTGCTGCTGGGCGCACGGCGCGGGCGCTACCAGAAGGACGGCCGCATCAGCGCCCATCCGCCCTCAAACATCCCGTTCCTGGCGCTAGGCGCCTGGGTGCTGGCGGTGGGCTGGTTCGGCTTCAACGTCATGAGCGCGCAGACGGTCGACAAGGTCAGCGGCCTGGTGGCAATCAACTCGCTGATGGCAATGGCCGGCGGCACGCTGGCGGCCTGGGCGGCCGGACGCAACGACCCGGGCTTTGCCTACAACGGGCCGCTGGCCGGACTGGTGGCGGTGTGCGCTGGCTCGGACCTGATGCACCCGCTCGGCGCGCTGATCACCGGCGCGGTGGCCGGCGCGCTCTTTGTCTATATGTTCACGCTGGCGCAGAACAAATGGCATATCGATGACGTGCTCGGCGTGTGGCCTCTGCACGGGCTGTGCGGCGCCTGGGGCGGCATTGCCGCGGGCATCTTCGGGGCCAGGACGCTGGGCGGGTTGGGCGGTGTGTCGCTGGGCGCGCAGGCGATCGGCACCGTGCTTGGCATCGTGGTGGCGCTGGCCGGGGGCACCCTGGTATATGGCGCGCTGAAGAAGCTGGTGGGCATCCGGCTCGATGCCGAAGGCGAATTCAACGGAGCGGACCTGACCTTGCACCGGATTTCGGCAACGCCGGAACGGGAAACCAACTGGTAATGGCGTGCGGGCCGTCCTGATTTAAATAGACAAGCTGCGCAAGGCAGCTTGTCTTAACAATAATTTGCTTGCACTTCCGGTACGGCGTCTCAATAATTGCCGTGCCCATGTATTGCGCCGCAACAGCGCGCAGGGCTAGCACATTGCTGCCGGCTGAATCGGGGGATGTTGTGCCGGCGGCCGGCCGGACACCAACATGAAAGGACTACGCCGATGGATGCCACTACCTTCGATAACCTCAAGGCCCTGGTCGTCACCTACGCGACAGAATTCGGGGTCAAGATCCTGGCGGCCCTTGCCTTCTGGGTCATCGGCCGCTGGCTGATCCACTTTGTCGTGCGCATGGTGCAGAACGCGCTCGGCAAGCAGAAGGTCGATCCCACGCTGCTGCGCTATGTCGGCTCGATCGTCACCGTGACGCTGAACGTGGTGCTGGTGATCGGCATCCTCGGCTACTTCGGCATCCAGACCACGACCTTCGCCGCACTGATCGCCGCCGCTGGCGTGGCCATCGGCATGGCCTGGTCGGGGTTGATGGCGAACTTCGCTGCCGGTGCGTTCCTGGTGGTGCTGCGCCCGTTCAAGGTGGGAGACTTCGTGACGATCGGCGGCGTGACCGGAACGGTGCGCGAGATCGGCCTGTTCGCGACCTCGCTCGACACACCGGACAATGTGCAGACCGTGGTCGGCAACAACAAGATCTTCAGCGATACCATCCAGAACTTCACGGCCAACCCGTACCGGCGCGTGGAACTGAAAGCGCAGCTTGCCGGCAGCACCGACACCGCCCATGCGGCAGCGCTGCTGAAGGCCCGCATCGCGGAGATCCCCAACGTGCTGGCCGAGCCCCCGGTCGATGTCGAGATCCTGGAGTTCACGCTGGTCGGCCCGGTGCTGGCGGTGCGCCCGTACTGCCACAACGACCACTACTGGCAAGTCTATTTCGATACCAACCGCATCATCCGCGAGAGCTTCGGCCAGGCCGGCTATGCCGCACCAATGCCGGCGCAGATGGTGGTGGTGCAACAGGCTTTGGCGCAGCAGGCCGCCGCGCAACAGGCTGCCTGACGACGGCTCGCAGACGGTATCAGCGGGGGCCTGAGCGCCCGTAGTATCGCATCAGCACCGCGCCCGCGCCGCAGGCTGCCATCACCACGCCCAGCGGCAGCGCGGTGCCGTCGCGCCACAGGCTGACTGCCGCGCCGCCCAGCGTCCCGAGTGAAAACTGCAGCGTGCCCATCAGCGCCGAAGCCGTGCCGGCGCGATGGCCCTGATGGGCGAGCGCCAGTGCCGACGCATTCGGCGATACGCAGCCGAGCGCGCCGATAAAGACGAAAAAGCCCGCCAGCAGCACCGGCAGCACCGCCACGCCTGCAAGCGCGGCAACAGCCAGCGCCAGGCCCGCTGCACAGGCAGCCAGCAGCGCGCCCCCGAGCACCTGATCGAGCGAGCGGCCGCGCACCAGCCTGGCGTTGAGCTGCGACATCGTGATCAGGCCCAGCGCATTGGCACCGAACACAAAACCGTAGTGCGACGGCGCAATGCCGTGCAGCTCGATCAGCACGAACGGCGAGCCGGAGATATACGCGAACATGCCCGCCGAGCCGAAACCCGCAGACAGCGAATAGCCGAGGAATTCGCGATCCCGCAGCAGCTCGGCGTAGCTTTTCGCCACCGTGCCGAGCCTCAGCGGCGCCGCATGGCGCCGGTCCAGCGATTCCTCCATGCGCAGGTGTACCAGCAGCAGGATCAGCATCCCTGCCACCGCCAGCACCCAGAAGATCGCGCGCCAGCCCGACACCGAGAGAATGGCGCCGCCGACGATCGGTGCCAGGATCGGCGCAACCCCCATCACCAGCATCAGCGACGAGAAGGCGCGCGCCGACTCATGCGCCTCAAGCCGGTCGCGGATCACCGCGCGTGCCATCACCATGCCGGCGCAGCCGCCCAGCGCCTGCAGGAAGCGCCACAGCATCAGCGACTCCACGCTGCGTGCCAGCGCGCAGCCCACCGCGGCGGCCACATAGAGGCACAGACCGACATAGAGCGGCGGCTTGCGCCCGAAGCGGTCGCTGAACGGCCCATAGAACGCCTGCCCCAGCGCCAGCCCCACCAGGAATGTGCCGAGGGTCAACTGCACCTGGCCGATGTCCACGCCGAGATCGCCGGCCAGCGACGGAAAACTCGGCAGGTACATGTCGATCGACAACGGCGCGATCGCCATCAGCGAACCGCAGATCAGCAGCCAGGCAGGAAAGCGCGCGGCCGAGGCAGCGCTGGTGGAACGGAGCATGGGAAGTATCCGGGGCGAACGGCGTTGTCATGCACGGCCAGCCTGCTTGCGCCGCAGCCCGCGCCTGCAACCCGTGAAAAGACGCAATTGTTGCACAGCATAACGAAAGCGGTACGGCACTGGCGTAGCGGGTTTTGAAACAGTCGTTCAGAAAAACTGCCCCGCCAAGGTCGGGTTCGATGATGCTGGCGAAGTTGGCGCTATTGGTGAATAGTGGTGTCAGGTCATTTGCGATCACGGCAGCGCGAATCCGGCGCTGCGGATGCCCTTGCGGGGTGGCGCGGCTTTCACCTGTGGCAAGGTGGAGGGTACAATGCCAGCCTGTCGGCGCAAGCCACACCGTCGGCCACGCAGAGACGGACGACAGTATCGGTCCCGGCAACGTTAGCCTGCATGAGAATACGACACACGCCGCTTTCCGCTTCGCTAGGCCCGGCCGCACTCGCGGCTGCGCTGCTGTTGCCTCAGCCCCAGCCCGGCAACGCCGCGCCGGCGCAGGCGCGCAATGTCGCCGCCTCGGCGCCGGCCCCAGCGATCGATGAGGCCGACCCGCTGTCACGCATGCTCAAGGGCGCTGCCACTGGCCAGAACACCGGCGCCGCCGGCGTGCCTGAATTGCTGCGCAACACCACGCGGCCCGACAACGTGCTGGCACGCGCCTGCCGCCAGCTCAACGACGCCCTGCCAATCGAAATCGACGGAGAAACGCGGCTGCGCCGCTGCCAGTCGATCCCCGGCAAGCATGTGCTGTTCCAGCTGGAGCTCACCAACTACCGCGGGCCGATGCTGGACCTGGCCAGCTTCGAGGTCAACTACGCTGCGCCCCTGCAGCGCAATATCTGCGCCAACCGCGACGTCGAGATCCTGACCAAGCTAGGCATCAGCCTGATGTTCCGCTACATGACGCGCAAGGACCGTGGCGAGCGCCGCATCGGCGATGTCTACATCAACGCGCCCATCTGCACGGCCGCGCTGCGCTAGCCAATACAAACAAGAATCGATTGCAATTGATGCGGCACGGCACGCCGCCCGCGCAAAAGAAAGACGGCCCGCAGATGCGGGCCGTTCTCGTTTGGGTCAGTACCGCTCAGGCAGCGCGCGGGCGCAGCGGCAGCACGTTGGCCGCGCGCCGCACCAGGATGCGCGTGTCCTTCCAGCCGGCATCGGCCAGCGGCGAGCCCCACACCAGTTCATGCAGGCGTGCCAGTGCAAACGGATTGCCCAGCAGCACATGCTTCTGCGCGGGCGTCAGCGCGCGCGGGCCATGCGTGAGCGCATGCTCGACCAGGGCCTCATGGCGCTTGCGTGCCGATTCCGGCTGCACCACGCGCGGCGTGGCGGTCGCGCACATCAGCGCATTGGTAACCGGGTCCACCACGGCATCGACAAAGTCAGGCGTTTCGGCCGCGGCTTCGACATGCTGCTGCGTCTCGACGATCTCGCGCGGTACCTGCGTCTCCTCGGGGATCATGAAGAGGCCCGCATTGCGCGAGGCGCGACCGAACGACACCCGCGACAGCATCACCGACAACGGGATCGACAGCGCCAGCGAGCCCACGATCGGCAGCAGCCACAGCACGTAGGACGGGTTCAGCCAGTACACCAGGCCACCCCAAGCCAGGCCCAGGGCGGTGTGCCAGCCGTGGCGACGGAATGCTTCGCCCCAGCTGGTCTCGGCGTCTTCGCGCGGGGGCGACTTCCACGAGATGCCCCAGCCGCTGTACGCGGCGATCACGAACTTGGTGTGGAACAGCATGCGCGTGGGCGCCAGCAGCGCGGACAGCATCACCTCGATCAGCATGCTGGCAATCAGCTGCACCGCCCCGCCATAACGGCGCGCCTGCTTCAGCAGCAGCACCACGCTGGCCAGCTTGGGCAGGAACAGCAGCGTGGCCGTGGCGGAGAACAAGGCCAGCGCTTTTTCCGGATGCCATTCGGGCCAGGTCGGGAACAGCTGGTATTGCTGCGTGAAGTACTCCGGCGGCACCAGCGCGTGCTTGGCCAGCATCGCCGTGGACAGCAGCAGGAACAGCAGCCACAACGGCGCCGACAGGTAGGCCATGATGCCGGTCAGGAACACCGCGCGGTGCACCACGTGGAAGCCCTGCTTGAGCCACAGCCTGAAGTTCATCAGGTTGCCCTGGCACCAGCGGCGGTCGCGCTTGACCTCGTCCAGCAGGTTCGGCGGCAGTTCTTCGTACGAGCCTTCCAGGTCGTAGGCGATCCACACGCCCCAGCCGGCACGGCGCATCAGCGCGGCTTCGACAAAGTCGTGCGACAGGATCTCACCCGACAGCGGGCCGCGGCCGGGCAACGGCGCCAGCGCGCAGTGCTCGATGAACGGATGCACGCGGATGATGGCGTTATGGCCCCAGTAGTGCGATTCACCCAGCTGCCAGTAATGCAGGCCGGCCGTGAACAGCGGCCCGTACACGCGCGTGGCGAACTGCTGCACGCGCGCGTAGAGGGTCTCGCGACCCACTGCCAGGGGTGCGGACTGGATGATGCCCGCGCCGGGGTTGGCTTCCATCAGCCGCACCAGCGTGGCCAGGCAGTCGCCGCTCATCACGCTGTCGGCATCGAGTACCACCATGTAGCGGTACTTGCTGCCCCAGCGGCGGCAGAAGTCGGCCACGTTGCCGGTCTTGCGCTTCACGCGGTGGCGGCGCCAGCGGTAGAAGATGCGGCCAAAGCCGCCGACGGCGCGGCACAGCTCCATCCACGCGTCATGCTCGGCGGTGCGCAGGTCCGGATTGCCACTGTCCGACAGCACGATGAAATCGAAGTTGGACAGGTGGCTGGTGCGCGCCAGCGATTCATAGGTGGCGCGCAACCCCGCGAACACGCGCGTCACGTCCTCATTGCAGATCGGCATGATGATCGCGGTGCGCGCCTCGGGCGCTATCGGCCCGTCGGGCGCGGCCGAGCGCGAGATCAGGTGGCGGTCGCCGCCCTTGGCCAGCACCAGGAAGCCCATCATTGCCGTCCAGAAGCCGGCCGACACCCATGAGAACAGGACGGCGAACAGCACCAGGATGGCGATCTCGAGCGGATCGGCGCCGTGGTATGGCAGCACGTTGCTCATGAAGTAGGTGGCCAGCACGGTCTGGATCACGACCAGGCCCAGCAGGAACCAGCGTCGGTGCGAGCCGGCGGGATGCCATTTGCCTTCGGCATCGGGACCGTCGTGCAGCGTGTCCCAGGTCTCGGGCACGGGCGGGCGGCCGAGCATGCGGCGCCAGGTATTGCGCAGCCAGCCGGTGACGATATGCGGCGGCCATTGGCGCGGCACCATCGAGCTGCGCTCGGGCTCGGGGCCGGTGTCGACCTTCACGGTGCCGTCTTCGCGCCGCTGCAGCAGCGGTGCGCTATCCACCTGGGGATTGCCGTATGCGATCGTGAAACGCCGGCCGACAGAGGCGTAGGCACTGCCGCCTTGCGCGGGCGGCGTGTCCTTGGCCGCCAGGCGCGACTGCAGGCGCGTGATCGCGTCCTGCGCATCGCGGCCGTCGGCGGTAACGGCGATCACGGGGGCAACGGATGCCACGGGCGTGACCGGTGCGACCGGCGTCGCGGGCGCGCCGTCTGCCAGCAGTTCGCTGCGCACTTCAGGCGATACCGGCAGGCGGTCGACATAGCGCTCGCATGCCGCCGCCTTGGCCGGTCGCTGCTTTAGCCTGGGGGTAAGATGTAGCTCCATGTCTCGGATAGGGTTGTATTGCCGTTGCGAAGATAGCCGCGCAACTCAACCGGCTTGGTTTCGTCCTTGCGGCGCATCACCATGGTCATGCGCCAGCCGCCGGTCGCCTCATTGCGCTGCACCGACGTTTTCAGCAGCTCACCGTTGGCATCGGCCGAAACTACCGGGTCGATGCGCACGTTCGCCGGCAGCTTGCCGAAGGCCGGGCCTTCGAAGTCCACCACCAGCGAAAAGCTCGTGTCTTCCTTGTTGCGGGTCTGGCCCTGCCCCAACCGGGTCTGGGTCACCCACGACAGCGGCGGTTGTTGTTCGCCGTCCTTCTGCCACAGCAGCCGGTACTCATAGTCGAAGGGTTGCTTCGGCTTGGGCGGGTTGTCCGGCACCCAGTACGCGACGATATTGTCGTTGGTCTCGTCCGGCGTCGGGATCAGCACCAGCTCTACCCGGCCCGAGCCCCAGTTGCCTCGCGGCTGCACCCAGCCACTCGGCCGGCGCTCATACCACGAGCCGATCTCCTGGTAGCTGTTGAAGGTGCGGTCGCGCTGCATCAGCCCGAAGCCCTGCGGATTGGTCGCCGCGAACGAGGTGACCAGCAAGCGCTTGGGATTGACCAGCGGGCGCCAGACCCATTCGCCGGTGCCCAGGTGGATCGACAGGCCGTCAGAGTCATGCACCTCGGGACGGAAATCCTGTGCGGGCGACGGCTGGTTCTCGCCGAACAGGAACATGCTGGTCAGCGGCGCCAGGCCCAGCTTGGTCACGTTCTCGCGCAGGTAGAGGCGCGACTTGACCTCCATCGCGGTCTCGGCGCCGGGCTTGATGGTGAAACGGTACGCGCCGCTCATGCGGCGCGAATCCATCAGCGCGTAGATCGTGATCTCCTTGGCATTGGGGCCGGGACGCTCGATCCAGTACTCAACAAAGCGCGGGAACTCCTCGCCCGAATTGAGCGCGGTGTCCACCGCCAGGCCGCGTGCCGACAAGCCGTACCACTGGTCCTTGCCCAGCGCGCGGAAATAGCTCGCGCCCAGGAACGACGCCAGCTCATCCTTGCGCTTGCCCTGGTTCAGCGGATACAGGATGCGGAAGCCCGCGAAGCCCAGGCCCTTGAGCTTGCCGGCATCGACCTTGTGCGGGCCGTAGTTGAACGCGGACGGGTCGAAGCGGAATTCACGCACGCT
Organism: Cupriavidus sp. FW305-27; assembly: GCF_058787995.1. Taxonomy (NCBI): domain Bacteria; kingdom Pseudomonadati; phylum Pseudomonadota; class Betaproteobacteria; order Burkholderiales; family Burkholderiaceae; genus Cupriavidus; species Cupriavidus sp. FW305-27. The sequence goes on along the minus strand of NZ_JBYTAG010000045.1, from coordinate 15,764 downwards.
GTTGCCCACCACTTCATGGATGCGCACGGGCTGGTCGAACACCATGCCCTCGTGGAAGAATGACAGCTCGAACGGCACGCGCGTGCCGCGCCAGGCAAAGCGCTCGGGCTTGTATTCGATCTCGCGGTAGCGCTCGTACGACAGCTCGCGCAACTCGCGCGGCAGGTTCTGCGGGGGCGCCTTGTAAGGCGAGGCTGCCAGCTGGCGCGCGCGCGCCGCCACCGTGTCGAAATCGAACGCCTGGGCTGCCATGGCACACAGCGCCAGCGCGCTGCCACCAAGCCAGGCTGCGATCCGCACACCCGCCCGCGCCGCCCGGCGGCGGGCCCCCGGCCCGGCGGCGGGCAAGGTATGGGGAATGGACAGGCGTGGCGTGGCGATCTGTGACATGTATGCCAGGGTAAGCGGTTGAATCGGGGTGACCGGCATCGGCGGTCGGAACGAAGGACGACACAGCAAGAGACGGGCCCTGCGCCGAGTGGCGAGGCCCGGACACGAGGCAGACGGCCCGCGGGGCACTGTGTCCGGTTTGTTGCGATGCGCAATAAACCATAACAATTCGAGACGCAAAAGTCACGTTTCGATCACGCAAGGTTTGAAACAAAATGTTGGCCAGGTTGCCTGAAAGCCGCTCCGGACAAGGCTTTGCGGGCGTCGGGGTCACACGGCCGCAAGCCCCGGCGAGGCGAACGCCTCCCGGCTGCGAGAATCTGGTGCGGATCGGGGCCGACCGGCAGCCGGCCCTTTTAATACGGTGTTACTTTTTAGCGCCTTCGCTGTACGGATCGAACTTGCCGCTCTTGGCGCCTTCGGAATACGGATCGAACTTCCCGCTCTTCATGCCACCCTGGCTATATGAGTCGAAGGATTTCTGCGCGCCGCCCTGGATCGGCTCCATCTGGTCAGGGCGGGCACCCGGGTTCAGCGAAGTCACGTTGTCGCTTTTTGCGCCATCCGAGTACGGGCTGAATTTGTCCTGCTTGGCGCCATCGGAGTAGGTACTGAACTTGTCTTGCTTGGCGCCGTCGGTGTAAGGATTGAATTTGTCGGCCTTGCCCGTGGTCTGGGCGTGCAGCGTGCCGAATGCGCAGGCCAGGGCCAGGCCGATGGTCAGATAGCTCAGCTTCATGGGATCTCCTCTCGCTGGGGGAAAGGCGCTTGCCTTGCAAAGCGCACGGCAGGCGCCGCTGCCGGCCGACGCGAAGCGCGGGGGCAACAATCAACGCTAGGTCAGCGGCTGGCACGTGTCAACCGCACCGCAGCGCCGCTGCGGCGCTGCATTGCGCTTACAATGCCACCCAAACGCCACCACGAAGCCACAAGGAATCGTCATGCTGCCTCGGCCATCCGACCCTACCGTCAGCCCTGTCCGCCCTGCCCTGCGCGCCGCCGTCACTGGCGCGCTTGGTGCCGCCCTGCTGTTTGCCGCTGCGGCACCGGCGCAGGCGTACTTCGACAACTACCTGAGCGGCACCATCATCGGCACGCTCAACGACAAGGAAGGCGCATCGCTGGCCAAGTCAGTGCGCACCGCACTGAACGATACGGCCGACGGCAAGACGGTTGAATGGACGTTCCCGGCGGCGGGGCGGCGCCAGCAGATCGACGGCACCATCACGCCGGTCGAAAGCAAGACCGACAAGGGCCAGCCCTGCCGGCGCCTGAAGTCTGACCTCAAGCGCGGCAGCGCTGAAGAGCACTGGAGCGGCTGGTTCTGCAAGCAGTCCAACGGGCAATGGAAGTCGCGCCACGTCGATGAGTAAGCGGCGCTGAGCGCTCGCGCCGCCGGCGTTCATGCCGCGCGCGACGGCGCGCGATGCGGCCGCGCCGCCGGATCGACCTGCGGCGACCCGGGTTCCTCGTACCACCTGGTTCCGGGCACGTAGACGGTCTTGTCCGGCTGCGCCATGAAATGCGGCGACATGATCTGCACCCCGTGGGTGTTGAACTGGTCCTGGATCGCCGCGTGCAGTGCCGACAGCGCGTAGAAGCGATTGCGCGGATGGTCCAGCGCGCAGAACAGTTCGTACTCGACGTAGAAGTCGGACAGCCCCCGCTGCAGCACGAATGACGTCGGCGACGGCGCAATATGCGCCGCCTCGGCGGCGGCTGCCAGCAGCAGCGCATGGACCTGCCGCCAGGGCGTGTCGTAGCCGATCGTGACCGAAGTCGAGATCAGCGCAGCCTGCCAGCCTTCCTGCACGCGGGGATCACGCACGCTGCCGTGCCGGGTGTAGTTATGGATGGCACTGCCGACCACCACCGCATTGGGCAGCGTCACCTCTTCATTGCGCAGGTTGATCACCTTCACCGACAGGGCGTCGAGCGAGGCCACGGTGCCCACCGTATCGCCGATGCACACCATGTCGCCACGCCGCAGCGCACGCGAATACACCACCACCATGCCGCTCATCAGCTGGTTGACCACGTTGGCCGATCCCAGCGTCACCATGAAGCCCAGCAGCACTGACAGCCCCTTGAAGACATCGCTGTCAGAGCCCGGGATGTAGGGGTAGGCAAAGGTGAAGCCCAGCGCCCAGATCACCACCGCCGCTAGCCGCCGCGTGGCGCCCGCGGTTTCCGGATGCATGCCGGGCACCGTGATCTGGCCCTTCTGCACCGCCTTGAAGATATTCGACACCAGCCGCTGCACCGCGCGGGTAATCAGCACGATCACCGCCACCGTGACCAGGCCCGGCACCGACGACACCATCGACAGCGCGATCTGCGACAGCAAGCCGACGATAAAGGCGCCCATGCGGTCGCCCATGGGCTGGGTCAGCGGAAACAGCTCGAGCGCAAACTCCAGCCAGGCAAAGGCCAGCACCAGCACCAGCCCGATCGCCAGGATCTGCACGATGCGGGCAACCAGCTGGTAGAGCGCGCCGGTCCAGTCGAACTGGCCGCCGACGCGCTGCGCCAGGTGGCGCTCCAGTGCCACCTGCAGGCGGGCGCGCAGGGCCACGCCGGCTCGCGCCACGCCCCATGTCAGCGCGGCCAGCACGGCCAGGCCAAGCAGGCTCAGCGCGGCGCCGCGCAGCAGGTTGGGCCAGTGCAGGTGCGCGCGCCGCGCGGCAATGGCCTGGCGCAGGCCCGCCGCGGTGCGCGTTGCGGCAGCCTCAAGCGTAAGGTGATCCTCCGGGGAGAGGTCTTGCGAGGTCAGCGCGAACAAGAGCCGGTTGCCCAGCCGGAAGGCGACCATCGGCGCATCGCCGAACGTGCCGCTGACCTGCCCGAGCGGCAGTGCCAGTTCGCTTTCCGTCAGGTCGTCGAACACCAGCTGCGCGCGCGAGACGCGCATGGCCGGGGTGGCTCCCGCGATCTCGGCGCGCATGGTGGCGATGGGCCTATCCATCAGGCGCAGCTCGACCGCAGCGCCGCTGCGCACGGCGATCGGAGCCGGCACGGCCGCGGGCTCGGACGCCGGCGCAGCCAGGCTGGCTTGCATCCACAGCGTGCCTATCACCCAGCCCAGTCCCGCCATCCAGAATGCCGTCAATCGCCGCCACCGCCGCCACACCGCTAGCGTTGCCATAAGACCGCTCCCGTCCGAGTTGGCCTGCGCCGGCGCGAGGGCTCCACGCCCGGTCCGGCACGATGCCCGCAAGCATAGCGTGCGGCGGCGCAGGCGCAAAGCCGGCGCGGCGGCAGCCGCCCTGCGGCAGCGGACGAAAAAAAGGAGGCCGAAGCCTCCTGGTTGCGATCCGCCCGGACATGCCCTGCTCTATCCCCCCGGAAGACACGCAACGCGTGCCGCGGGGCTGTCCTGCGCACGGCGGGTCCGCGCCATGCAGGCGCGGCCGGCCATTATCTGCGTGGCGGCATGGCAGTCACGGGCGCAGCCTGCCTCCCCGCTTGCCGGGGAGCCGTGCGCCCGCCGCCATCATCAGCGCGCTCAGGCGCCTTTGTTCTTCGTCGGATCCTTGGCCGCAGGCGCGTGGCTCTTCTTCTTGCTGCCGGTCTTCTTGGCCTTGGCCTTGCTGCTGTCTGCCTTGGCCGGCGCGGCCTTGTCAGTCGACGCTGCCGCCGGCGTGGCCGGGGTGGCAGGCGTCGCCGGAGTAGCCGGCGTCTGCGCCATCGCGCCCGCACCGAACATTGCCATCGACAGCATGACGATCCATTTCTTCATTTCCGTCTCCTCGTTTGCCCTGCGGGTAGGTATGGCAGGGATGCCTGCCATGACGGGCGCTTTTGGCTCGCGCCCTGTCACCAGCATCAACGAGGAAGGTTTGCGCGCCGTTGACCGGGACAAACCTTGATAGGGAGCTGGACAGGCAGCCGTGGATCGCCGCTCGCCGCCAGGCTTACCGGCACAGCTTGCGCAGCAACTCTCCGGCAATCGTGCCGGGGCCGGCGACCTGGAAGGTGCCGTACTGCGGCGCGCGGATCGTATAGAGCGAATCGCCGCGCGCAAAGCGCTTGCTGTAGAGCGTCTGCTCGACCACGGCGAACATGGACGTGGCGCAGTTCAGCACCATGCGCTTGAGCGACGAGCGGATCGGCTCGCCGCTGGCGGTGCGGATCACCCCCGACGGCGAATTGCGCATCACCACCACGCCGACTTCGGTGCCCTGGCGGCGCACCGTGGATTGATCGAAATACGAAATCACGCCGTTGGCACCCATCAGGGGAAGCCATCGTTGCGGATCGGGGGCGGCGGGATCGGGTGCCGCGACCAGCCGGCAGCCTTCCCTGGGCGTGGACCGGAATACCGTGCCGGTGCCAGCGACCTGGCACTCGTACAGGCCAGCGGCGGCAGCCGGGCGGGTGGTGCTGGAGGGGACGGGGGACGGCGCCGTCACGGCGCTGCCTTCGGCATGCGCCAGCGGTGCGGCCAGTCCGAGCAGGCAGCCAGCAAACGCGGCTGCGTGCCTAAAAATGCGGAACATCATGGAATTGCCCTCATATAGACGGGAAAAAGCGATCCGCATTGTCGCACAGGAAGCACGCATCCCGGGCGCGTTTGCATGCCGGGGTGCGTGCAGGCGGCGACTTTTCAGTCGTGCAGGCGGCGCCAGGCCACCAGGTCCTCGATGGTCAGCACCGGTAGCTGGTACATCTCGGCAAAGGCCAGCGCCTCCGGCCGGCGTGCCATGGTGCCGTCGGGGTTCATCAGCTCGCACAGCACCGCGGCCGGTGACAGGCCTGCCATGCGGGCCAGGTCGACCGAGCCCTCGGTATGGCCGCGGCGCACCAGCACCCCGCCGTCGCGCGCCACCAGCGGAAACACATGGCCGGGGCTGACCACAGCATCGGTGCCCGCATCCCCGGCAATGGCAGCGCGGATGGTGGTGATGCGGTCGGCGGCGCTGACACCCGTGCCGACACCTTCGCGGGCTTCGATCGATACCGTGAAGGCGGTGCCATACTGGCTGCGGTTGTGCTCGACCATCGGCCGCAGGCCGAGGCTGCGCACCTTGTCCTCGGTCAGGCACAGGCAGACGATGCCGCTGCATTCGCGGATCATCATCGCCATATTGGCATTCGTCAGGCGTTCCGCGGCCAGAATCAGGTCGGCCTCGTTCTCGCGGTCGTCATCGTCGAGCAGCACGACCGGACGGCCTTCGCGCATGGCGTCCAGCGCCTGCGCGATGCGCGCGGCCAGGGAACGGGGGGCGGCATCGGCGGCAAGATCCGCGGACACCTCGGGTGCAACAGCTTCGGTGGAAAGGCTAGGCATGAAACGCTCCTTGTTCAGCATCAATGGGCGTTCCAGGGGAAGGATCAACGGAGTTGCAGCGCCGCACGCCGCGCCTGAAGCGCACGCACGAACAGCCGCGCCCTGCGCGCGGCGCAAGGCAACAGCGAACCGCAAGGCTCGGGCAAGGCGCCGGGCCGCGCGGGCAAGCTCCGCCCATCTTCTTTCATCCGGACTATGACCGTCGGCCCTGGCCTCTCACCAGGTCTGCTGACCTCGCACGGGAATGCGAGCGCTCGCGGGCTCGCCGGACACGCACTGCGCGCCGCGGCATACCGCCGGTGGGGACTTTCACCCCGCCCTGAAGACGTAACGAACCGGCGCGGCCTTGTAGCCGGCGCCGGCGCGCGAATGTTAGCACGATTATTTTTTTCTTTGTCCCGACGCAGAGCGCCGGACGGGCGCTCGACCACGCTTGAACAAATCCGACCATCGCAACGTGGCCTCGCGTGTACTACAAATAAGGCAGGGAGGCAGCGCATGTGCAAGCTGGCGCCCGCCGTGGCGGCCGGCTCATGCCTTGCCGGACAACAACGCAGCACCTCTTCATCCGTGCTTCCCATGCGCCGACACGAACCAGAAGCCAGACAAGACCGCCGTGTGAGTTGTTCCTCGTTCCATCCACCCCCGCCCTGCCGACATGCGTGGCAACAGCGGGTGCGCCGCACCGTCGCCGCGGGCCTGCTTGCCCTGTCCTTGTGCCTGGCAGCGACGGCACGCGCCGCGCCTGCCGTGCAGCTTGGCTACGGCTTCGACGATGGCCACGACGTGCAGAAGGCGGAGGTCGCCATGTTGTGGGATTCGGGCTTTGCGTGGGGCAATCCGCAAGGCTGGCAGGTCGACCTGCAATGGGAGGTCAACATTGCGCGCTGGCGCAGCAGCAGCGACAACCAGCCCAACGACCTATGGGAGTTTGGTGCCTCGCCGGTGGTGCGGATCGCATGGTGGCGCCACACCTGGGTGCCCTTCCTCGAGCTGTCGGTCGGGCCGCGCCTGCTGACCAGCACGCACACCTCGGCCAACCACGACATTTCCACCGCCTTCCAGTTCTCGGAGTACGCCGGGATCGGCTTGACGGTGGGCAAGGACCGGCGCTTTGCCGCGGGCTACCGGTTCCAGCACCTGTCCAATGGCGGCATCAAGGACCCCAATCCCGGCACTACCTTCCACGTCATTTACCTGCGCTACCGCTTCTGACAGCGGCCGCTGCAGCCCCGGCCTGCGCTTCAAACAAGGTGCGGGTGGCGTCGTCAGCCGGGAAGAAGCACTCGATGCGCAGCTCCTGCAGCGTGATGTCCTGTGGAATGCCGAGCGTGGTCAGGGTCGAGAACAGCGACGCGCGGAACGCGCCCGCATGCAGCACCACCGGCAGCAATGGCGCCGGCGGGCCATCGGTGCCGTCGTCCTCGGGCAGCAGCGCGCCGCCCGGCCCGACCATGTCAGGATGCCAGGCGGCGATGCGCCCGAAGATCTCGCGCGCGGTCTGGTCGTGGGCCTGCACCTGCAGCTCCTGCCACACGCGCCGCAACAGGTAGCGCCCGACCTGGCGCGCGTTCTCGATCACCGGCCACAGGCCCTCCGGATCAAACACGGTCAGCATCAGGTTGATCCTGTGGCTGCCTTCCGTGAGCGATGCCGGCTCGCGCCCGCCCAGCAGGGTCTCGAGCATGCGCCGGTAGGCCGGGTTGGCATCCACCAGGTTCCAGAAACGGTCCAGCACCACGGCCGGGTACGGCTCCTGCTTGGCCAGGATCAGCGCGATCGCCTGCTGCACCATCTGCAGCGGCGGCGAAGCCAGCGCGTGTTCGCTGTAGGCCGGGGCAAAGCCGCCGGCCAGCAGCAGCCGGTTGCGCTGGCGCAGCGGCACGCCCAGGCGCTCGGCCAGCGCCAGCACCATTTCACGGCTGGGGCGGGCGCGGCCGGATTCCAGGAAGGAGATGTGGCGCTGCGACACCCCGGCGGCCAGCGACAGCGCCAGCTGGCTGTAGCCGCGCTTGCTGCGCCAGTAGCGCAGCAGGCCGGGGAAGTCGAGGGTGGCCTCGGAGGCTGGGGTCAGCGTGTCCATGGCATGCATTACAGCATGCACCGCGGCGTATGACCATTACCTTGCAGGTAATGGCTCCAATTCAGTCATCGCCTGCGGAGCGCCGGGCCCCGCCGCGCGCACCGCGTCGATCAGCAGGCGCATGGCCGGCGTCGCGGCCCGCCGCCGGCGCAGCACAATCCCATAGGGGACCAGCCGCCCGCGCATCGCCACCGGCAGGACCGCCAGCGCACCCAGGGCGACGAAGTACTCCGCGATCGCGCCCGGCACGACGGCAATGCGGTCGCTATCCGCCAGCAGCGGCAGCGTGCCCATGATCGACGAAGTCTCGATGATGTCTTCCGGCAGCGGCACGCGGTTGTCGCGGAAGGTCTGGTCGATGATCTGCCACATCGGCACCGCCGCTGGCGGGATGATCCAGGGATAGCCGGCCAGGGAAGCCAGCTTGACGCCGCGCTTGCCTGCCTGCGGATGGCCGGCGCGCGCCACGATGGCCAGCGACTCTTCGAACAGTGGCTCGAAGTCGAGATCGTCGGCCACCGTGCCTTCGGGAATGCGTCCGATCACCACGTCCAGCGCATCCTGCCGCAGCGCCTGTACCAGTACGTCGCTGGTATCGACCTGCATCACGATATGCAAACGCGGATAGCGTGCCTTGAGCGCGTTGATGACGCCCGACAGAACGGAAGGCACCGGGGCCAGGATCGAGCCGAGCCGCACCTTGCCCACCTCGCCCGCGGCGATGGCGGCAAATTCATCGTGCAGGGCATCCAGGTCGGCCAGCACCACGCGCGCATAGCGGATCAGCGCCTCGCCGAACACCGTCGGCTCGATGCCGCGCGCATGCCGCGTGAACAGCAACGTGCCGACCACGCTCTCGAGCTCGTGCAATGCCTTGGTGACGGCTGGCTGGGACAGCGCCATCTGTGCCGCGGCGCGCCGCAGCGAGCGGTGCTCGGCAAGGGCCAGGGCCAGGCGCAGATGCCGCATATGCAAGCGTTTGCGCAGGGTGGCGGCACTGGAGAGGGTGGCTGGGAGGTCTGGCATGGTGGCCGGGCTGCGGCGAAGATAGGACTTATAGCATGCTTGTGCCTGCCGCTGGTTCTAGGCCAGCTCGGACGGCCTTGGAACATTGATCCGATAGAACCTGGCCGCATTGCCAGCCAGCACGCGCTGCCTGGCGACGGGATCCGGCAGCGCCTCGCACACCGTGCCGAGGATCGTGCCCAAGTCCGCGCTCAGGCCCGACACTGGCAGGTTGCTGCCGAACATCGCCCGCTCATGCCCGAATATCGCCAGCACCTCGCGCACGATGCCGCGGTTGCCCTGCGCATCCCAGCGCCCGCCGGCCAGCCCGAACTCCGACAGCTTGACCGACACATTGGCGCAGGCGGCCAACGCCTCCATGCCGGCGCGCCAACTGGCCAGGCCCTCCTTCGAGCGGTCCAGTGGCAGGCCCGCGTGATTGAGCGCGATCGGCACGCCCGGCAAGGCGGCCGCCACCCGCGCCGCCTCGCGCAAATGCCAGAACGGTACCCGCAGGTCCCACGACAAGCCATGGCGCTCCAGCCGCGCCAGGTCGTCCAGCCAGGCCTGGTCCTGCATCGACCCGGGCCGCCCTGCCACTGACTCGCCCTGCGCCGCGGCTGTCAGCGGTTTGCACCGGATCCCCCTGACCCGCGCGAAACCGGCCTGGCGCGCCAGCAGCTCCGCGCATCCTGGAGTGCCGAACGGCGCGTAGGCCACCACCGCGGCAGCCATGCCGGGGCGCCAGGCCTGGCCGTGCAGCCACGCGGTCTCGTCGACGGCTTCGCGGCGGTCGCGTTCGGCCTCTACGTGCACAGTGGCCAGCACTGTGACGGCGCTAGTGTCATGCGCGTACTGCGCCTCAAGGTAATCGCTGCGCAGGGCCTGGTAATCGCCGAGAAAGAAGCTCTGTGGCCGGTATTCGTCCTGCAGCCAGGGATAGCGGCCGCGCCCGAGTTGCCACAGGTGGTGGTGGGCGTCGACGATGGCCAGGCCTGCGGGCAGCGCGGCAGTTGTTACGCTGCTCATCGGCACCGCCTCGGCAGCGTGGCGGCCAGGGCGCCGGCCATCACCAGCGCGGCGACCAGCAGGTAGACACCGGCGCCCGCGCTGACGCGCTCGATCAGCACGCCCGCGGCATAGGGACCGCAGAATCCGCCCAGGTTGCCCAGCGCATTAATCACGCCGCGCGCCACGCCCGCGTGCTCGGCGGCCAGCAGCCGTGGCGGCAGGGTCCAGAAGACCCCCGCCGCGGACTGCAGGAAGAAGCCGCTGCCGACCAGCAGGCCATAGGACAGCCAGGTATTGTCGTGCCACCAGACCGAACCGGCCAGGCAGGCGGCGAAACCCAGCAGCGGCCAGACCACGAAGTCCTTGCGCCGGCCGGTGCGGTCGGACAGCGAGGAGATCGCGAGGATGCCGGCCATGGTGCCCAGGTACGGCAGCACGGCCAGCATGCCGACCTGCCCCATGCCGCCTCCGGTCAGGCCCCTCAGGATGGTGGGCAGCCACAGCGTGTACCCGTAGATCCCCATCTGGTAGAGAAAATTGACGGCGATCAGGCGCCAGATCACGTCCTGCGACAGGATGTGCGCCAATACCGCCCGCGTGCCGGCCGCGCCCTGCCCCACGCTTGCGCCAGCGGCGGCTGCCTGCTGCTCTTCCTCGCGCAGGCGGGCCAGCAGATAAGCCTTCTCTTCGGCGGAAATCCAGCGCGCCTGCTCCGGCCGGTCACAGGCCAGCTTCCACCACACGCCGAGGCAGGCCAGCGAAATCAGGCCTTCCACGATAAACAGCCAGCGCCAGTCGAGCGCCGCGATTACCAGGCCCGACAGCGGCGCGGTGATGACGCCGGCGATCGGCACGAACAGGATCACCAGGGCGTTGGCGCGTCCGCGTTCGTGGTCGGGAAACCAGTTGCCGACCATGGTCAGCACCACCGGCAGCATGCCGCCCTCGGCCACCCCCAGCGCAAAGCGCAGAATCAGCAGTTCGGTCTCGTTGCGCACCAGGCCGGTCAGCACGGAAATGACGGCCCAGGCCAGCATCGACCAGGCGATGAAATTGCGCCCGCTGCCGCGCACGGCCAGCTTGCCGCCGGGAATCTGCAGGAACAGATAGCCGACAAAGAAGATGCCGCCGGCCAGGCCGGCCATGCTGGCGCCGATACCGAGCGCATCGCCCATCCCCCCCGGCATCGCGAAGGCGATATTGACGCGATCCATGTACGAGACGATGCAGACCATCAGGATCGGCGGGATGATGCGCCACCAGCGCTGGGCTGGAATGCTGGCGGCACCGGTGAGTGGTGTCGCATCGATGGCGACCGACGTGCCGGCGCCGGCTTGGTCCAAGCCTTTCATACTCTGTCTCCGTATGGATTTCCGGGTATGGGCCGCTGGCATCCGCGCTGCCTTCGCGGCCGTGAACGCCGGTTGACTACCGCGTCGGCAAAGCCAGGATGGCAAGACCGTCCGGTTCCTTGCCGGTGGTGAAGGCATGGCGCAGGGCCAGGCCAGGCAGGTCAAGCTGGCCGACGGTGTGGTCGTTGAGCGCGATATAGGCGCGGCTCGGGTCAGCCGGATGGAAGGCGAGCGCAATCGGCCTGGCGCCGGTGTCGACCCGGCCGGTTTCGGCGAGCGTGTCGGGGTCGAAAACGCGGATGCTGCGCTCGCCGTAGTTGAGCACGAACAGGCGGTCGTCCGGCGACCAGTAGATGCGGGTGGGATCCTCGCCGGTCGGCACCGTGCGCACCGCTTCCATCGTGCGCGCGTCCAGCCGGGTCAGACTGTGATCGTCGCGGCTGGCGACGTAGAGCGCCGCTTCGTCGCGGCTCAGGCAGCAGCCCTCGGGGCGCCTGCCGGCGTACGCCGCGCGCGGAGCGCGGGTGGCATCGTAGGGGTGGACCAGTGTCACGGTATGCGACAGCAGGTTGGTCACATAGGCACGCTCGCCATCGGCCGACAACACGAACAGATGGCTTTTCACCCCGCCCGCGGGCACGGCGCGGTCAGGCACGGGGTGCTCCAGCGGCGCCTCGAACACCACCAGCATATTGTCGCGCTCGCTCAGCGCGTAGACGCGTCCTTGCCGGTCGATCTGCAGGCCATGGATACGGTGATAGGGCGAGCAATCGAGCCGTGCCCGCACTGCGCCGCGCATCAGGTCGACCGCGATCACTGCGGCGCCGCCGTCGCCGGCGTGCGCGAAGGTCTGCACGCCATAGTGGCCGACGTAGCCGCACAGGCGCTCGCGGTCCACCACGAATTCATGCGGATAGTCAGGCAACTGGACACTGAAGCGGCGCTCGCCGCCATCCAGTTCGTAAGCGCTGAAGCTATGGCCGAATTTCTCCACCAGCACGGCCGTCCATTGGCTTTCCATTCTGTCTCCTTGTGATTCGCACGCCTGTAGGCTCCAGGCTGTTCGGAAGGCGGCACAGGTGCTGCCATGGGCGGAAGTCTGGCGCAGCCAACGATAACTATCTATTGAATATTAGGTATCGAGCTATCTCCATTAGTTATCGCCACGCCAGGCGGAGGCGCCACCATCACCTGCACCGGGGAACCGCCGGGCCGTCATGCGCGGATGGTATGCTTGGTGCTTTCAACTCACACGCAAAGAGCGCGTACCCTGATGGAAATTGCCATACTACTGGCGCTCATTCTGCTCAACGGCCTGTTCGCGATGTCCGAGATCGCGCTGGTCACGGCCCGTAAGGCACGTCTGCAGCGCCAGATCGAGAACGGTGACCGCGGCGCGATTGCCGCGGTCCAGCTGGGCGAGGACCCCACGCGCTTCCTGTCCACGGTGCAGATCGGCATCACGTCGATCGGCGTGCTCAACGGCGTGGTCGGCGAATCCACGCTGGCGCAGCCGCTGGGCCTCTGGCTGCAAGGCTTCGGCTTGTCGCCTAACACCTCCGGCTATGTGGCAACCGCCATCGTGGTGGCCGGCCTGACCTACTTTTCCATCGTGCTGGGCGAACTGGTGCCCAAGCGCCTGGGCCAGATGGCCCCCGAAGCCATCGCGCGGCTGGTGGCGCGCCCGATCGGCTGGCTGGCGGTGGCCTCCACCCCGTTCGTCAAGCTGCTGTCCAGCTCAACGCGGCTGGTGCTGCGGCTGCTCGGCACCAAGGTCGACCGCGGCCCGGGCGTGACCGAGGAAGAAATCCACGCGCTGCTGGTCGAGGGTTCCGAAGCCGGCGTGATCGAACAGCACGAGCACACCATGGTGCGCAACGTGTTCCGGCTGGACGACCGCCAGCTGGCATCGCTGATGGTGCCGCGCGGCGATGTCGTGTACTTGGACGTGGAAGAGACGCTCGATGAAAACCTGCACCGCATCGAAGAATCCGACCACTCGCGCTTTCCGGTCGTGCGCGGCGGCATGCACGACATCATCGGCGTGGTCAGCGCGCGCCAGCTGCTGGCGCGCCGGCTGCGCGGCGAGGAAGCCGACCTGAAGGCCGCGGCGCAGCCGGCGGTGTTCGTGCCCGAGAGCGTGACCGGCATGGAGCTGCTGGAGAATTTCCGCGGCTCCGGCGGCCAGATGGCCTTTGTCATCGACGAATACGGCGAAGTGCTGGGTCTGGTCACGCTCCAGGACCTGATCGAGGCCATCACCGGCGAATTCAAGGCCGACGCCGCCGGCGAGGAATGGGCGGTGCAGCGCGACGACGGCTCGTGGCTGCTCGACGGCCTGATCCCGATCCCGGAACTGAAGGACCGCATCGGCCTGCGCCAGGTGCCCGAGGAAGAAAAAGAGCGCTACCACACCCTGTCCGGCATGCTGCTCCTGCTGCTGGGCCGCCTGCCGCAGATCGCCGACAGCGTGCAATGGGGCGACTGGCGCTTCGAGATCGTCGACATGGACGGCAAACGCATTGACAAAGTGCTGGCCGCGCGCCTGCCCCCGCAGGAAGGACCTGAGGAAGAGACCACCGGCTGATCAGGCCAGCCCATCCGCCGCTGCCGGATTCCGGCGGTGGCGTCAATCCACGATCACGGCCAATTCCGGCCATATTGATCCATATCAAGTTGCAGGTTGCGACCAAGTCACCTTGGCGCAATTTGCAATGTTCCGCACCTTCCCCTTCGCTTATGATCGGCCTGTGCGGCCCGCATGCGGCCGTGGCAGGCGTGGATTACCAAGGCCTGACGACAAGCGCCGGCGGCCGTCCCAGCGGCAAGCCGAACGACCAAATCTGATACCGGGGAGACGCGGGCAGCGCACGGCCTTCAACAGGCTGCCCGCAAGACCATCCATGCATCCTGATGCCGATGACAACGCCGCGGGCGCGCCTGGCGCGATGCAGCCGTCCGCCCTGGTGTCCGCGCTAGCGGCACGCCGCTCCGGCACCGGGCAGCCAGCGACGATCCTTTCTATCCGCCTGGACCGGTTTGCCAGCGCCTGCGAAACCCTGGGGCCCCGGCGCGCGGCCAGGCTGCAGGCCATCGTGCAGGCACGCATCGCCTGCCTGCTGCCGCCCGCCGCCATCATGCACTGGATGGCGCCGGCAGACCTGGTGGTCATTACCGCGCTGCCGGACGGTGAGCCCGACCCCGGCCCGGTGGCCAGCCGGCTGGCCGACGACCTGTCCCGGCCGTTCGCGCTGGAGGGCTTCGAGCTGTTTATTTCGTGCAGCATCGGCGTGGCCACCGACCATCCGGATATCCCGGCGGAACGCAGCCTGCAGCAGGCCCTGGACGCCATGCTGCGGGTCGATCGACGGGGAGGCGACGGCCTGGCGCGCGCCGACAAGCCCGCCGCGCCACCGACCGCGCCCCTGCTGGCCGCCCTGCCCGACGCACTGGAGCGCGGCGAACTGAGCCTGCAGCTGCAGCCGCGCGCCGACTTCGCCAGCGCCGTGGTCAGCGGCTACACCGTGCGGCTGCGCTGGCACCATCCGGCGCTCGGGCGGGTGGCGCCGCAGGATTTCCTGCCGGCGGTGGAGTCGCTGGGGCTGGTCGGCCGGATTGGCAGCTGGCTGCTGGAAAGCGTGCTGCCGCTGGTACGCGCCGCCGAAAACGTGGCCCCGCTGCAATTCACCCTGCTGGCCTCCAGCGCCCAGCTGCACCGCCCGCAGATGGTGGAGGCACTGGCCCAGGCCATCGACGCAGGCGGCATCGCACCGGACCGCCTGTGCATCGAAGTGTCGGCCAGCGCGGTGCCGGCCGACGCCGACATCATTGCCCGCTTTGCCGCCCTGCGCCGGCGCGGACTGCAACTGACGCTGGGCGATTTCGACGACAGCCCGGGCTGCCGCCAGTTGCTGGCGGCGCTGCACCCGGACCGCGTCACGCTGGACGCGCGCCGGCTGGGCCATGCCCCCCGGCCCGGTGATTCCGCCAACCGTGCCGACAGCCTGCGGGCCGCCTGCCGGCTGGCCCGGGGCGCCGGCGTGTCGGTCTGCGCCAAGGGGATCGAGACCCGCCAGCAGCTCGAGGCGGTGCGTGCCTGGGGCTGCCACAGCGTGCAGGGCTACCTGCTGGCGCAGCCATTCCCTGCGACCTGGCTGCTCCAGACCCATGCGGCAATCCAGCAGCGCGCCCGGGAACTGCTGGCGTCCCACGCCTGAGAAGCGGCTGGCGTTGCGCCCGATGCACGATTTACAAATTGGCACATACCAGATGTCAAACCCGCTCACAGCAGCGGTAAAATCGGCGCAAATCCCTCAATCCCTGAATCTCTCGATTCTTGAAATCCTCGAAAGGAGCCCGGCGTGAAGAAAGGTTGGATCTGGTGCATTTTGTTTGCCACACTGTTGGCTGGATGCAACACGATGGCGGGGCTCGGCCAGGACATTCAGCGCGGTGGCCAGAAGCTCGAAAGCTCGGCGGACCGTCACAAGTAAGCCGCCAGCCCCCCCAAGTCTGATGCGGCCCGGACCGCGTCGATATGAAAACGGCACGCCGCATGTGAACTGCACCCCAAAAGTTGGACGTTGATCCAATCTTTGGGGTGTTTTTCATGACGAAGTACGACGAGGCGTTC
>NZ_JBYTAG010000044.1:0-64331 GCF_058787995.1 Cupriavidus sp. FW305-27 | reverse complement strand
GACATCTGTAGCCTTGTACGAATCGCCCAGATCTCGCAGAGCTTCAGCGGCGGCTTTTGTCCGGTGACCTTACCCTTATTCAATGGCGCACGCGGGGTCACGGGTGAATTCGACGTCTCCATGATCATCTCCTTTCGAACGAAGGTAGAATCAGTTTGCGCGCGCTGCAGATCTTCGCTGATGTCTCCGTCAGTCGGGCTGCAACGCGTGCCTCGAAAACTGTGCCGCAGACGGTCGCCGACCGACCATTCTCCGACCCCCAAACATGGCTGTTGAATGTCCGTTGAAGGCATGAGATGCGACATCTGCGCAGTTCAGTGCTGTCGACGGTCGACGGATCGAGCCCATCTCGGATGGTTTCCAGCATCTGACTGAACGTCCGCGTAGGCCACGCTCCAGCCGTGCGAGTGAGGTCACCTACGGCTTTCGCCGGGCGGGAGCCCCGTCAATTTCGAGCCCCTCGCTAGTGCATTGCGAATCTTGGCGCGCGCGGCCACGCTCATTGCCATGTCCAGCAGGAAGTGGCGGCCGTCATGCCCCGGTCGAGCCGTTTGCGCCTGCCGCATCGGTGCCGGTCGCGTTCTGGCCGGGCATTACGCCATTTTATACATTGACATCATCCAGGACGGCTGGTTTGGCGGACACGTAAGCGCCAGAATCCCCCAACCAGTGAGGTGAAATGAAATATCAACTGTTCAACTACGAAGGCCGCGATGGCACGATCAACGTCGGCGTGCACGCGTACAGCCGGCATGTGCAATTCGCCGCAGGCACCGTTGACGGCCTGTTGCAGGACTGGCCCGCCGCGCAGCTACGCATTGCGCGCTTCATTGCGCAACTGCCGCTGGCCGCCGAGACGATGGAGCCCGCACAGATCCGCTTCCTGCCGCCGCTGAGCCAGCCCGGTGTCATCTATGGGGCAGGGGCGAACTACCGCGACCATGTCGTGGCCATGGCAAAGGCCGTCAATATGGACCTGACGACAGATCCGAAGGCCGATGGCGTACCGCCGTGGCACTTCATCAAGGCCGGCCGGGGAACACTGTCCGCCCACCGCCAGGCGCTGCCTTATCCCTCGCACACGCGAATGCTCGACTGGGAGGCTGAACTTGCGGTGGTGATCGGCAAGGCATGCCGCAACATCTCGCCGGGCGACGCGCTCGACTGTGTAGCGGGATATACCATTGCCAACGACCTGTCGGCACGCGACAACCTGCGTCGCGAGCAGGTCGATGCAAGTTCGCCGTTCCGCTTTGACTGGATCGGCCACAAGTGCTTTGAAGGCTCCTGTCCCCTCGGTCCTTACCTGACTCCCGCGGCTTTCGTGGCGTCCCCTGAAGCGCTGGATATCAAGCTTTGGGTCAATGACGAACTCAAGCAGAACTCGAATACGTCCAATCACCTTTACACGGTTGCCGAGCAGATCGCCTACTTGAGCGAGCGGCTCACGTTGTATCCGGGCGATGTGCTGCTCACCGGGACGCCTGCCGGCGTTGGCATGGAATCGGGAGTCTTCCTGAAGCGCGGCGACAGTATCCGCGTCTGGATTGATGGACTGGGCGAACTGGAGACATCGTTGCAGTAGGGCAATACCACGGGCGGCGTTCGCCGCCTGACATGGGGAGCCGTTCAGGCTCGCGTCCGCACGGGCAC
Organism: Cupriavidus sp. FW305-27; assembly: GCF_058787995.1. NCBI lineage: Bacteria > Pseudomonadati > Pseudomonadota > Betaproteobacteria > Burkholderiales > Burkholderiaceae > Cupriavidus > Cupriavidus sp. FW305-27. Next base: position 62,678 of record NZ_JBYTAG010000044.1, on the reverse strand, counting down.
CACATAGAGTGCCTGACGGGCAATGACAATTCGACGGAGGAGACATGAAACAGAAATGCGTGGCAATCGCCGCCGCGCTGGCGCTGCTCGCGCCGGCGCTGGCCAGTGCTGAAGTGAAGGTCGGCATTCTTGCCACCCTTTCGGGGCCGTCGGCCGATGTCGGGCGCGACCAATACGATGGCTTTCTGCTTGCCATTGAGCAAGGCGGCGGCAAGCTCGGCGGACAGCCGGTCCGCCTGATCAAGGAAGCTGACCAGGCGCGCCCGGACGTAGGGCTTGCGGGGGTGCGGCGACTTCTCGAACTTGAGCGCGTCGCAACGCCGTATTTCGCCACCTGGACCGTCGGCATCGTGTTCGCGATGATCGCCGCATTCATGCCGCTCAATGTGCTGGCCGAGTTGATCAATATCGGCACGCTCTCCGCCTTCACGCTGATCTCGATCGCGGTGCTGGTGCTGCGCCGGACCCGTCCGGAGCTGCCGAGAGCTTTCCGCTGTCCCGGCGTGCCGGTGGTTCCGCTGCTATCGGTGGGCTTCTGCCTGTTTCTGATGGCGCACCTTCAAGCGCTGACCTGGATCGCTTTCCTCATTTGGCTGGGGATCGGCCTGTCGATCTACTTCCTGTACGCGCGCCGCAACGCGGTGCTGCACGGTGGCCAGGTAGCACGCGGTGCCAGCCGTAAGAGTCCCGAGACACGGTAAGCGGATGTGGAGGCCGACCTTGGGGTAAGCGAAAACCCTAGCCCCGCCCGCACCGAGAAACTGGGTAAGATGCCAACCCGGCGCCGGCGCGACAAGATCGCCCGCAGCCGAACGGGATTGGGGCTCCAGACCCCATCAACGCCGCACCGCACTGCAACCCAGGCGGTGTGTCAAGGAAGGCAGAGCTACAGCTTTGCATTCCCCACGTCATGGAGAAGAAGTTGAACGACCGTACCCACGCGGCGGCCGCTGTCCGCCTTTTCGGCACCGGCGAAGGCCTGTCCCACGAGCGCGTAACGCTCGCCACCGATCCGGAATCCGGCCTGCAGGCCATCATCGCCATCTACAACACCAGACTGGGCCCCGCATTCGGCGGCTGCCGGTACTGGGCCTATCCCGCCGAAGCCGACGCGCTGTCCGATGCGCTGCGCCTGTCACAGGGCATGGCCTACAAGAACGCCCTCGCCGGGCTGCCGTTCGGTGGCGGCAAGGCGGTGATCCCGCGTTCCCCGGCGCAGACCGACCGCAAGCAACTCTTCCGCGCCTTCGGCCGCATGATCGAGTCGCTGCAAGGCAGCTATATTACGGCCGAGGATGTCGGCACGACGGTGGACGACATGCGTGCCGTTCAGGCCGAGACCCGCTACGTCAGCGGCATGCCGCGCGACGGCGGCTTCGGCGGCAATCCCTCGCCGTGGACGGCATACGGCGTGTTCGTCGGCATCGAGGCGGCGGCGCTGTATCGCCTGGACCGCAAGTCGCTCGCCGGCTTGTCCGTGGCCGTCCAGGGACTGGGTTCGGTGGGCTGGGAGCTTTGCCGCCGTCTCCATGAGGCGGGCGCCACCCTGACCGTGGCCGATATCGACGCCGGCCGCACGACGCAGGCGCAACAGCAGTTTGGCGCCCGCGTCGTATCGCCGGAAGCCATCACGGCCGTCGACGCCGATGTATTCGCGCCTTGCGCGCTGGGTGCCGTCATCACCCCGGCCGTGGCCGAAAGCTGCCGTTTCCGGGCCATCGCCGGCGGGGCAAACAATCAACTCGCTTCGCTCGCCGAAGGTGACATCCTGCACCAGCGCGGGATCTTCTATGCGCCCGACTTCCTCATCAATGCCGGCGGCATCGTGAGTTGCGCCCGGGAATACCTCGGCGGTGTCGACGACTCAGACCTGCGCGACGAAGTGGCAGGCATCCGCGAACGGGTGCTCAGGCTGGCGCAACGCGTGGAGTCGACCGGCCAGGCGCCGGCGCGCGCGGCGGTGACATGGGCGCACGAGGTGTTGTCGCGTGGCATCGGGCCGAACTGAGCGTCGCGTCGACCAGGAGGAAGCCGATGAACGAATTCCCGAAGCCCCACAGTTCGACCAGCGCCAGCGCTGGTTGATGTGCTGGCTGGGGAATACGCACGGGCGCGAGCGGAGACGGCGCGGCTGATTTAGGCAGCTACCAACGCATAGCCGCCATTGGCCTCGTGAACGCGGCTTCTTAGGTGAACCGAAGCCTTACCTGAGGCCTTCGGTATCCAGGGACTTGCGCACGGCCGGCCGCTCCCGCATACGGAGATACCAGGTCCTGAGGTTCTCCAGGCCGTCGAAGTGGATGTCGGTCTTGTAGACCGACTCAAGCCACTCGGCTTGGCCCCATTGGGTTAGGGAATAAAGGTAGGCGTCGGCGACAGTGTAGGTGTCACCCATCAGATAGTCGCGGCCGGCGAGTTTCTCGTTAAGCCAGGCGTAACGCTTTTCCAACTTCGGCTTCGCAGTCTCGACGCCGTACTTGCCCGCCAGCCTCGCATAGAGCAGCGGAATGAAGCCCTTATGGATCTCGGAAGTCAGGAAGCTCAACCACTCCTGCAGACGATAGCGGTCGATGGTCCCGTTCGCCGGGGCCAAGTTCGACTCGGGTTTCATATCTGCCAGATACTGAACAATGGCCGGCCCCTCGCACAGCCGCGTGCCGTCGTCGAGTTCAAGGAGTGGGACGTAGCCAAAAGGACTGAGTTCGAAAAAATCGCGACCGTCTTCAATTTCGTGAGTTTTGTAGTCCACCTTCGCGAGGGTTACGTCCAGCCCCAATTCATTGAACACGATGTGGGGCGACAGCGAGCAAGCACCCGGAATGTAGTACAGCTTCATTTCATATCCCTAAAGGTCATCGCAAAGCGGCGTGCCTTGCTGATGGATCGAATGATGCTGAAGATGGTATAGAAAGGGAAGAAGGCACTAAAATGTGGTGTAGGTACATTTTTTATACCCTATGAGTGAGAGTCTCCATGAAGACGGCTGTGTCGGGATGTTCGGTAGAGGAAGCAATGCGCCTGCTGGGCGGCCGGTGGCGGCTGCTGATCGCCTCGTACTTACTCGAAGGGCCGAAGCGTTTCAACGAACTGCGAAGAGAGATGCCAGACATTTCGCAGCGCATGCTCACCCTGGACCTGAAAGCACTTCAGGAAGTCGGCCTGGTGAAGAGAACAGCGTTTCCGACTGTTCCTGTTACGGTGCAGTACGAACTGACAGAGGATGGTGCGCGCCTTGCGCCTGTTGTGGAGGTGATGCGGGAGTTTGGGCTTTGGGTGAAGAGCCGGCCAATGCCACCGCAGGCGCCAGAACCATATCCATTAGCCCACGAAAATCCGGCCGGCGGCGTCGTGCAATAGCAGAAGCGTCGTCATGGACGTGGCCATCAAGACAGGTTCTCATAAAGGGGGACTTTGCCGACTACGCCGCCCCTGTGTGGCAGTGAGTGCCGCGGCGCCGCCACGCGCTGAGGCAGCCCGGCATTGGCGCGGCTTTCAGCAGCGCATGCCGGTCAATGCCCTTCCTCGATATTGAGGATTTTCCCCAGGCCCAGGAAATAGTTTGCAAAGGCAAGCACGCTAGCCGTCACGGCTATATAGACAACTGACAGCGCGGCCAGCGTCGGATCGGCAAACTCCCGCACATAGTTGTACATGGAAACGGGCAGCGTCTGCGTGTCTTGCGTCGTGACGAAAAGCGATGCGGTGAATTCACTGAACGACATGATTGCCGCAAACAACCAGCCGCCAAACAGCCCCGGCGCGAGCAGTGGAATCGTAATCGTGAAAAGCACCTTCAGCGGCGACGCACCGAGGCTTGCTGCCGCCTGTTCCAGCCTTGCGTCCAGGTTTTCCATGGAAACATAGACGCTCTTCAGCACGAACGGCAGCACCAGCATCACGTGACACAGGATGACGACGCCATATGAGCGGTGTATGGAGGCCTGTGATACCAGGATGAGCAGGCCCAGCCCCAGCGTGAAGTGCGGCACCACGAGCGGGGAATGCAGGATGGCCAGCAGCGTCTGCTTGCCGGGGAATTCCAGCCGTTTGACGGCAATCGACAGGCAGGTCCCGATCACCAGCGCAATCAACGAGGACCATCCGGTGATGACCAGGCTGGCGCGGAATCCATCTCGAAAATCCGGATAACTGAAGACGCGTGCAAACCATGTCAGCGAATAGGATTCAGGCGGGAAAGTGATGATCGCCTTTTCGTTGAAGGCGGCGATCGTCACCACCACGACCGGCAGCAGCACGAATGCAAGCAGGATGGCGACGAGCAGCGGGCCCGCGACACGCAGCGGCAAAGGCAAAGCGCTTTTGATTCTCATTTCTTAGTGTCCTCCAACGACTTTCAGTCGCTTGGTGAACAGCCCCAGGGAAAAGAGCGCTGCGGCCGTCAGCAGCAAGCCCATCACACTCAGGCTGGCCGCCAGCGGGAAGTTCATGGAAGCGAAGCCAAGCTGGTACACCAGTGTCGAAACCGTCGGCACGCGGCCTCCGCCTATCATCTGAGGCGTCGCAAAGGCGCTGAAGGTCCAGGCGAACGCAGTTGTGATGCCAGCCAGAATACCCGGCATCGAAAGCGGCAGCGTGACCGTGAGGAAGGTCCTGACCGGGCCGGCACCCAGGCTCTGGGCGGCTTTTTCGTAGTCGCGATCGATATGCGAAATTGCCGTGGCAAGCATCAGGACCACGACGGGAATCGTCACGTGCACCAGCGCGACCAGCACGCCCAGGTGTGTGAACATGAGTTCCAGTGGCCAGTCGATCAGGCCGAGCTTTCGCAGCGCGCCATTGATGAAGCCATTGCTGCCCAGGACGGCGATCCAGGAGTAGGTCCGCACGATTTCCCCCAGAAACAGGGGCGTGATGGACACCACGAGGATGAAGGACTTGAGCGCCCGACTCCTGACGCGCACCAGGGCATAGGCCAGCGGGTACGCAACCAGCAGCGAAAACACGGTCGTCTCCACGCTCAGCCACAAGGTGTTGGAGAACGCGTCGAGATAAATCGACTTGGTCAGGTCGCTGAAGTTGGCGAACGTGAATCCGCCGACATCCAGGGAGCCGGGCACATACGCCCGGAAGCTGAACTGCAGGACCGCAATCAACGATACTGCGATGCACAGCGCGACAAGTACTGCCGGGGAGACCAACCAGGCTCGTGAATCGGGGCGCATTCTTAAACCTTATTCCAGATGCTCAATCGGCGAGGGAGGATCGGCGCGGTGCATTGCCGCGGCGACCCTCCCTCCACACTCTTGCTAGCGGGCTCAGTTCATGACGTTTTCAGTGAACCACTTGCGCCATTCCGCAGTCTTCTCGGCGCGCAGCTTGTGGTCCACGAGGATGGCCTTGTCCCACTGCTCCTTCGTCGTGAACACGCCGGGCAGCTTGGCGTCTTCAGGCGAAACCCTGGCGTCGTCGACGACGGGGCTGGCCTTCTTCAAGGCCACGATCTTCGACTGGACTTCCGGGGACAAGGCGATGTTCATGAACTTGTAAGCCAGATCGGCCTTGGTGGAGCCTTTCGTGATGGCCATGGTATCGATGCCGAGCACAGCGCCTTCCTTGGGCGTGACCAACTTGACGGGAACACCCTGGCTGATCATGTGATAGGCGTTGATCGACAGGATGACCTGCACGGGCGTTTCGCCGGTGGCGATCAGCTGCTGCGCATTGGCGTCATTGGTATAGAACGCCTTGAAGTTGGGCTTGAGCGCCTTGAGCTTGTCCTGCCCCTTTTCCCAGCTTTGCGCATCGCCACCCGACAGCATGGCGGAAACCGCGACCACATGGCTCGGATCGAAGTCAGGCACGCCAATCTTGCCTTTCAGGGCCGGGCTCCACAGGTCGTTCCAGCTCTCGAACTTGACGCTGGGCGGCACCAGGTCGGCGCGATAACCGATGGTATAGACATAGGCCCAGCTGCCGATGTGATACGGGCTGATCCTGGCGCGCTCGACAAGATGCTTGTAATTCGGAATCTTGCTCGTATCCAGCTTTTCAAAGAGATTGCCGTTGGCGTAGAGCCAGCCGACGTGGGAAGTCGTGAAGGTAACGTCGCTCTCGGGCTTGGAGGCAAGCTTCGCCTTGTTCAGGCGGTCGATGGTGCCGCCCGTGATGTACTTGACCGGTACGCCGGTTTGCCGCGTGAATTCCTTGCCGATGCTTTCATCGATGAGGTCGCGGAAACTGCCGCCCCAGGTGCTCACCACCAATGCTTCCTGGGCCCATGCCGCCGTACTGCCAAGCGTGGCGGAGAGCGCGCAAAGTGCCAAAAGCTTGCGAATCGTCATTTACTAACCCCCAATCGAAAAGATAAACATCTGATAGAACTGGAAATACGCTTGAACGTGCCACCGGGAAATGCAATCACAAGCAGCGACGCGTTGCTGACGCAACGACGTTGATGCAATGACTTCGAATTACGGAGCCTATGATGTGAAAGTCGTACCAGGCGGCCAAGTCGGCTTTTTCGTAGGGGTGCCTCACATTTCCCGATGGGGTTGTGGATGGTTCCGCCGTCTGGAGCAGGTTAGCGGTCGTGTGAGGTTCGGTGGTATTCGGAAATTCCTAAACGGCCGGCAGGAAAATACAAATGGCGCCGCCAGCGGCTGCACATGACCATGCAGTCGGGTGCATCGCCCCCAATCTCCCGCCACCTGCCGAATCGATCCGAATCGACCATGAAGCATACCCGCATCCGCACCTTCAACACCAAAGTCACCTACCCGGAACAGAATCTGGACAACGACCTTTGCCAGGCCGTTGTCGCGCGAGGCCGTACCGTTTTTCTGCGAGGGCAGATCGGCCAGAACCTCGACACCTCGGAGAGCGTGTGCATCGGGGACGTCGCCGGACAGGCGGAGCAGGCCATGGCCAATATCGCGATGCTGCTCGAGGAAGCCGGCGGCGAGCTCGAGGACATCTGCAAGATCACGATCTACATCATCGACCCTCGCTACCGCGAGGCGGTGTATCGCGTCGTGGGCCGCTGGCTGAAGGGTGTCTTCCCGGTCTCGACCGGCATCGTCGTATCGGCCCTGGCCCGCCCCGAGTGGCTAGTAGAGATCGACGCCACCGCTGTCATCCCCGACTGAGCTGCCATGACCTTTTCCATCATTGCACGGTGCCCCGCCAGCGGCCAGTTCGGCGCCGCCGTGGCGTCCTCGTCACCGGCGGTTGCCTCGCGCTGCATCCGCGGCCGCAAAGGGGTCGGCGCAGCCGCGAGCCAGAACATTACTGACCCGGATCTGGGGCCCCTCGCCCTGGACCTGATGGCCAGCGGCCTGACGCCGGAACGCGCCCTCGCGGAACTGCAGAAGCGCCCCCATATCGAGTATCGCCAGCTCATGGCCATCGACGCGCACAACCCGCCAGTGGTGTTCACGGGTGCCAGGGCGCTCGGCACCCTGGCAAGCGTGGTCGGCACCCATGCCGCATGCGCGGGCAACATGCTGGCGACGCGTGAAGTGCCCCAGGCCATGCTGTCGGCCTTCGAGCAGACCGAAGGCGCGCTCGCGGAACGGCTGATGCAGGCCATGCTCGCCGGCCAGGCCGCCGGCGGCGAGGAAGGTCCGGTGCACTCGGCAGGCCTGCTGGTGTACGATGCGCAAAACTGGCCTGTCGTGGATCTGCGCCTGGACTGGGTAGAAAACGACCCGGTCGAGGCCCTCCATGCCGCCTGGCAGGTTTACGCGCCGCAACTGAAGGACTATGTCAAGCGAGCGCTCGATCCCCGCGCGGCGCCCAGCTTTGGCGTTCCCGGAAACCTGTGACCAGTCCGACGCATCGAATGAAGCGTGACAGCGCCGGTCAGGCAGCCGGCACTCGAAAGGGCAAACCTTCTCCAGTACACTGGATCGTTCCCCTTTTCCTGATCTCGACATGCTCAATCGCATTTCCCTGCGCCAGATGGAGTATTTCGTCGCAACGGCGAAGCATGGCAGCATTGCCGCTGCGTCGACGCAAATCCATATCTCCTCTCCCTCGATCTCCGCAGCGATCGCCCATATCGAGGCCGAACTGGGCGTGCAGCTGTTCGTGCGCCATTCTTCCAAGGGCATTGGCCTGACCACCATCGGCAAGCTGGTCCTGCATCACTGCGAAGATATGCTCGGACGGTCGTCCCGACTCTATGAAATCGCCTCCGATTCGAGCGACGTCATCCAGGGCACCTTGCGGGTGGGAAGCTTCCAGTCGCTCACGGCAATGATTGCGCCCGAGGTCATCTTCGGCTTTTCGCGCGCGTTCAAGAAAATCGAGCTGCAGATGGTCGAAGGCGATCAGGAAGTCTTGATGAACAAGCTCCATGCGCTTGAGATCGACGTGGCGATCACCTACGACCTGCACCTTGAGGACGACATCCAGTTCGAGAGCCTGGCGACGATGCCGCCCTATGTCCTGGTGAGCGAGGTCCATCCGCTGGCGCAGCAGAAAGTCGTCTCCTTCGAAGAGCTGGCGCCCGAACCCTACGTCCTGCTCGATATGCCGATGAGCCGGGACTATTTCACCTCCCTGTTTGAAAAGGCCGGCGTGACGCCGAACATCGCGGCGCGTTCGCAGTCCACGGAAGTGGTCCGGTCCATGGTCGCCAACGGCATTGGCTACGCACTCTTCAATGTGCGCCCCAAATCCGATCAGTCGCTCGATGGAAAGCGCATGGTGCGGGTCCGCCTTGCCGGTACCCATCGGCCCATGCTGCTCGGCCTGGCGACTTACAAGCCGATGAAACAGTCAAGATTGACGAGAATCTTCATGGAACGCTGCCGCGCTTATATCTCCGACCAATACATCCCCGGAATGAGCGCTCCAAGTTTCTTCGATCCCCATATAGCAGCGCCGCTGAAATCGGCGTCCTGAAGCGCCAGCCGCATCGGTCATGCCGTGTTTTGGCAATGCCCCCTCAAGAAGGGCCAGAGATGGAAAATCAAGCCTCCTCCGCAAGCGTCTCTCTCCTGGAAACGCTCATTTCTTTCGCATCGGTTTCCCTGACGCCAAACATCGCGCTCATCCACAAGGTCCAGGACATCCTGGCGGAAGCCGGCATCGAATCGATGCTCGCGCCCGACCCGCAAGACCACAGCCGCTCCAATCTGTTTGCGACGGTCGGTCCGGTGGGCGTTCCGGGCGTCCTGCTCTCCGGCCATACCGATGTGGTGCCGGTGGAAGGCCAGCCCTGGACTTCACCCCCGTTTGAGGCAACGCACCGGGATGGCCGCATCTACGGACGCGGCACAGCCGACATGAAAGGCTTCGTGGCCTGCGCCGTCACCGCCATGGTGGCGGCCGCCCGGCAGCCGCTCCGGCGCCCCTTGCAGCTGGCGCTGTCCTTCGATGAGGAAATCGGCTGCGTTGGCGTGCGCCACCTGCTGCGCCGCCTGGAGCACAGCCTCCCCGCACCCTACCTGTGCATTGTCGGCGAGCCGACCCTGATGCGGATCGGCACCGGTCACAAGGGCAAGGCTGCCTACCGGGCGGTCTGCTGCGGCCAGGCCGGCCACTCAGGCCTGGCGCCCAGGTTCTTCAACGCCATCCACATGGCCAGCGACCTCGTCGCATCCCTGCGAGACGTGCAGCGTGAACTGGCGCAAAGCGGCCCGCGCGAGGAGGGCTACGGCGTGCCCTACAGCACGGTCCACGCCGGCGTCATCCACGGCGGCCGTGCCTTGAACATCGTGCCCAGCGAATGCGAAGTCAGCTTCGAGATTCGCAACGTCTCGGAAGATAAACCCGAGCAGATCCTGAAGCGCGTCCTGGAACGCCTGGCCGAGCGCGTCAAAAAAGAGGCGCTGGATCCTGCGGCGCCGTTGCCAGACATCCAGATGACGAACAGCTATCCCAGCCTGAGCACCCGCGAGGATTCGCCTGCTGTCGGCCTGCTCGCCTCGCTGCTCCCCGCGGGCACCCCATGCGCCAGGGTGGACTATGGCAGCGAGGGTGGATTGTTCCAGCAGAGCTGGAATCAAACGCCAGTGCTGATCTGCGGGCCCGGGAGCATTGAAGTCGCACATAAGGCCGACGAGTATGTGGAGCTGGCGCAGATCGAAGCCTGCGACCGCATGCTGGCCGGCCTCGTCGAATTTCTCTGTCGATAAGCCTGGCATCCTGGCCAGCTTTGGCCCGGACGCCTCACGGACGCTATCAAAATGAAGTCAGCAGGATGCTGCGATCGACCGACTGGATATCCGTCTTGCCGCAAAACGCCATGGAGAGATCGAGCTCGTTCTGAATGATGCTCAAGGCCGTGGTCACGCCTAGCTCGCCGAGGGCGCCCAGGCCATACATCATGGCGCGGCCGATATACGTGCCACGCGCCCCGAGCGCGATCGCCTTGAGCACATCCTGGCCCGAGCGGATGCCGCCATCCATATGGACTTCCACCCGATCCCCGACGGCTTCCACGATGCGTGGCAATGTGGAGATCGATGACGCGGCGCCGTCCAGCTGGCGCCCGCCATGGTTCGACACAATGATGGCATCGGCGCCGCTTGCCAGCGCCAGCCGCGCATCCTCGGGGTCCTGGATGCCCTTGACGATCAGCTTCCCATCCCACCGCTTCTTGATCCATTCAATATCGTGCCAGGACAGACGCGGATCGAACTGCTCCTGAGTCCACTCCACCAGCGCCCCGATCTTGTCGACGCCCCTGGCATGCCCGACGATATTGCCGAACTGACGATGTTTGGTACCCAGCATGCCCATGCACCAGCGCGGCTTGCTCGCCATGTTCACAAGGTTGCGCAGGGTCGGCTTGGGCGGCGTGGACAGACCGTTCTTCTTGTCCTTGTGCCGCTGGCCGAAGACCTGCAGGTCCATCGTGACCACGAGCGCCGAACAATTGGCATTCCTGGCACGGTCGATCAGGCTTTCGACAAAGGTCCGGTCGCGCAGCACATACAGCTGGAACCAGAACGGATGGCGCCCGGTCGCTTCCGCCACCGCCTCGATCGGGCAGATGCTCATGGTGGACAAGGTGAATGGGATGCCGTGCCGCTTCGCCGCGCGCGCGGCCAGGATTTCTCCATCGGCGTGCTGCATGCCGGTCAACCCGGTGGGCGCGATCGCCACCGGCATGCTGACCGGCTGGCCCACCATGGTGCTGGCGGTGCTGCGCTCGGTAATGTCCACCGCCACGCGCTGGCGGAATTCGATACGCTGAAAATCCGCCTCGTTGGCACGGTAGGTATATTCGGTCCACGAACCGCCGTCGACATAGTCATAGAACATGCGCGGCACGCGCTTTTTCGCCAGCCTGCGCAGGTCTTCAATGCACGTCATCTCGGCCATGGGAACCCCCTTGAAAAAAACAAAAGCTGCCGGATCGCCCGATCCGGCAGCTCGTGCGTGCAACCTCGTTACCAATGACAGGTCACCGTGCAGCCTCAGGAACAGGCTCAAGACCGCTCATACGTCATATATCCGTTCTGGAGCACGATATGGTCAGCGATGTATTTCGCATCGTGCCAGACGCCATAGATGAAGGACGACGCCCGGTTGACCAGATTCGGCAGGCCCAGGAAATAGATGCCGCTTTCCGCGGAGATGCCGCGCTTGTGGAACGGATCGCCCTTCTCGTCGAAGGCATTCTTCACGTTCAGCCAGTTGAAATCAAACTTGAAACCGGTCGCCCAGAGGATCGTGGTGATGCCGGCTTCAGCCAGGTCGAGGCTGAGGATCGGGTGCTTAAGGCACTCCGGGTCTGGCAGCAGCTCCCAGGCGTCAGGTTCCGGCGGAAACGGCAGGCCATTCTCTTCGATATAGGCATCCGCTTCGCGCAGCACGTCGAAGTAGGCGCGGTCGCCTTCGGCGATGTTCTCGGGCAGGCCTGGCTCGAATGTCATGACGCCATCCTTGTAGGATTGGGTCAGGCCGACCAGGTTGATGCCCGCGTGCGCCAGGCGCCGGAAATCGACGGTCTTGCCGCCTTCATAGCCGCTCACGGCGAAAGCGACGTGCGCCTTCTTGGGCCGGATCCTCACTTCATCCCACAGGCCGAGGGCGCCCAGCCACCAGCAGTAGTCACGGCCACGGTACGCGCGCGGCGGGCGGTAATGCTCGCCGACCGAGAGATAAACCGTCTTGCCGGCCTGGCGCAGCTCTTCGGCGATCTGTGAGCCGGAAGCGCCCGCGCCCACCACGAGCACCCCGCCTTCCGCCAACTGGCCCGGATTCTTGTAGGCCGAGGAATGCAGCTGCCGGATTTTTTCGCTCTCAGGCACGATCTTCGGATAGGCTGGCTTCTGGAACGGGCCGGTTGCGGCAACCACGTTGTCTGCCTCGATGATGCCGTCGGAAGTCGTCACCCTGAATCCGGGACGCCCTTGATGCCGTTCCACCCGCCTGACTTCCACGCCGGTACGGACCGGCGCCTTCAGCATGGCGGCATAGCTCTCGAAATACTGCGCCATGCGCTCTTTCGACGGAAAGGTCTCCGGCGAGATGCCCTCGAATTTCATCCCGGGAAAACGGTCATGCCAGGCCGGTCCATTCGCGACCAGAGAATCCCAACGTTCCGAGCGCCAGCGTTCTGCGATTCGGCTGCGTTCCAGCACGACATGCTGCACACCCATGTGCGCGAGATGCTCGCTCATCGCGATGCCCGCCTGGCCAGCACCGACCACCACGGTGTTGATTTTTTCCACTGACATTTGAATTTCCTAAGAATGATCGCCCCGGTCAGTCGCCCCGGCACGGAAGCTTCGACGGCAAGGCGTACTGGCGCCCTGGAGACATCGCTCATCGACGGTGGCCAGTTTGATGAAGCCCACCTCGTTTGAAAATCACGTTTTTCAAACTCAGGACTTAGGAAAAAGTAAAGCGCGGGCCGAAGGGTTCGGCACTGCCCCCCGCACCCGCGCACCACAAGGCGTTCCCGGCCATCGCATCCGCGCCGCCTGCGCCTGAAAACGGACATTTCGTTTTTTCCGAGGGACCGCATCAGTTTCGGCAAAGTCCCGATACTGGCTGTTTGACTTATCCTGCTTGCCAGTACCAGCTCGGCCTCGATGTCATTGGGCCCAAGCCTGGAGCACGGCATACTCCTCAATCTCTGTACACCTATGAACGTAGCCAACTCCGAGCCTGCCGCACAGCAACCCCACGCACAGCCCGATACCGCAGTCAGCCTGGAACGGGTGGTCAAGAAGTATCACGACCACACCGTGCTGCACGAGCTCTCGCTGAAGATACGACGCGGGGAATTCCTCACCCTGCTGGGCCCGTCCGGCTGCGGCAAGACGACGCTCCTCAACCTCATCGCCGGCTTTGCGGAAGCCGACACCGGCGAGATTTTCATCGATGGCCAGCCGGTGACCTGCGAGCCGCCGCACAAGCGGCAGATCGGCATCGTCTTCCAGAACTACGCGCTCTTTCCCCACATGACCGTCGAGCGCAATATCGGCTATGGCCTGCGCATGCGGGGCGTGGGCAAGGACGAAATCGCACAGCGCGTGAAGCAGGTGATGGACCTGGTGAAGCTGGACGGCCTCGGGCACCGCAAGCCGCGCGAACTTTCGGGAGGGCAGCAGCAGCGCGTGGCGCTGGCGCGGGCGCTGGTGATCCAGCCCAAGGTACTGCTGCTGGACGAGCCCTTCTCGGCCCTGGACAAGAACCTGCGCGGCTCCATGCAGGTAGAGATCCGGGAAATCCAGCGCCGCTTGCGCCTGACCACGGTATTCGTCACCCACGACCAGGGCGAGGCGCTGGCCATGTCCGACCGGATCGCAGTGATGTCGAACGGCACCATTCGGCAGATCGCATCGCCGGCCGATCTGTATCAGAACCCGCAAGACCCGTTCGTGGCGTCCTTCCTGGGCGACGTGAACATCCTGCCGGCTCATTATCACGGCCAGACGGCAACGGATGTGCAACTGCGCCTGGGCTCGGGGCTCATCAGCTTCCCGCATGCCCGCCTGGCCGACGCATCGCACGATGGGGAAAGGCTGGACGTGTACGTGCGCCCGGAGCACATCAAGCTTGAGCATCTGCATGCCGAATCGGTGTTGAGTGGCACGGTGATCAATCACGTCTACCAGGGCGATCACATCAATACGTTCATAGACGTGGACATTCCGATGACGGCCCGTCAGGTCGTCACGGTGCGCAGTGCGGGCCTGGGCGCCATGCAGCAATGGCCCATCGGCTCGGTCGCGGGACTTGCGCTGCCCGATGAGGGCGTCAGCATTTTCAGTCCGCAGAAGCGGACGTAAGAACAGATGCAAGAGCGCAACGCGAAGGCGTAACACAACGCGTCAGACAACGCAGCCTGAGAGAACACACCCATGACCAGTCTTCCTCGCTCCATGCGAGCCATCATCGCCCGTGAACCCGGCGACGCCGGTGTGCTAACGCTGGCCGAGCGCCCCATGCCCGAGCCCGGTGCTGGCGAAGTCCTGCTGCGCGTGCTTGCCGCCGGCGTCAACCGGCCCGACATCATGCAGCGTCAAGGTATCGCGAAGCCCGCGCCCGGAATCACCGACGTGCTCGGCCTGGAAGTCTGCGGCGAAGTGGTGGCCTGCGGCCCCGGTGTGGACAGTCAGCTGATGGGCCAGCGGCTGATGAGCCTGGTACCCGGCGGCGGCTATGCGCCGTGGTGTACGGCGCCGGTCGATCAGTCCTTCATCGTGCCCGGCACGCTTTCCGATGCCGAGGCAGCCGCCTTGCCCGAGGGGCTGTTCACCGTGTGGCACAACCTGTTCGAGCTGGGCCGCCTGACCATGGGTGAAACCGTCCTGATCCACGGCGCAGCCGGCGGTATCGGCACGCTCGCGATCCGGATGGCGCATGCCGCCGGCGCAACCGTCATCGCCACGGACAACGACGAAAGCCGTTTTCCGGAACTGCGCGCCATGGGCGCCGACGCGACGATCTGCTGGCCCACCACCGATTTCACCAAGGCCTGCCTGGAGTACACCGATGGGCGCGGGGTCGACGTGGTCATCGACATCGTCGGCGGCGACTATGTCCGCCGCAATCTTGCCGCCATGGCCTTCGGCGGCCGCCATGTCAGCCTGTCCTTCATGCAAGGCTCGGCGGTCAATGTCGAACTGCTGACGCTGATGCAGCGCCAGGTGAGCCTGCACTCGTCCACCATGCGCCCCCAGAGCCATTACGAAAAGACCCGGATGGCCCAGAGCCTTGCCCGCCATGTCATCCCGCTGCTGAAAAACGGACGGGTCAAGCCGCGCATCCACGCCACCTTCCCGCTCGCGGAGGCGGTCGCGTCCCACCGGATGCTGGAAAGCGGCAAGGTCTTCGGCAAGCTGGTCCTGATCCCCTAGAGCCTGTCATCCAATCAAGCATGCTGAAACTTCTTTTCGCTCCGACCTCGCCATTCGTGCGCAAGGTCATGGTCTGCGCACACCTGACGGGGCAGGCCGAGAACATCGAACTGCTGGACAGCGCCGCCCATCCGGTGCGGCGCGACCCGCGCATCGCGGCCCACAACCCGCTCGCCAAAGTCCCGACGCTGCTCCTCGAAAATGGCCAGGCCATCTATGACAGCCGGGTGATTTGCGAGTACCTGGCCAGCCGGGCAGACGCCGCGGACATCTTTCCCGCCTCCGGCCCCGCGCGGTGGACGGCCCTGACCCGCCAGGCGCTCGGCGATGGCCTGCTCGACGCCGCGCTGCTCGCGCGCTACGAACGGACCGCGCGCCCCGAGGAAGTCCAGTGGCCCACGTGGCGCGAAGCGCTGCTGACGAAAGTCAGCGCCTGCCTCGAGTCAATCGACGCCATCGCACCGGACCTGGCGGAAGAACAGCCCACCATCGGTGAAATCACCATCGGCTGCGCGCTGGGGTATCTGGACTTCCGGTTTCCCGAACTCGATTGGCGCGCCCGATACGGCAACGCGGCACGCTGGAATGAGGCTTTCCAAAGCCTGCCCGCCATGCTGGCCACGCGCCCCCACGAAGGTTGAGATAACAGAGGTCAGAACATGAGCGAGAAGATCACCATCTGGTTCCTGAACGGCCCCAACGCCAATCTTTATGGCCTGGACGCCAACAAGACCTACGGCAGCGACAGCTTTCCGGTGCTGCAGTCACGATGCGAGCAAAAGGCCGCGTCGCTGAATGCCGACCTGCGCTTCTTGCAGTCGAACTACGAGGGACAGCTGGTCGACTGGATCCAGGAAGCGCGCGGCGTGGCGGACGGCATCATCATCAATGCGGCCGGCCTGACCTACTCGTCGATTCCGATCCTCGATGCCTTGCTGTCTTTCCCCGGCAAGATCATCGAAACCCATATGAGCAACATCTGGAAGCGCGAGCCGTTCCGCCACCACTCCTACATCTCAAAGGTGGCGGATGGCGTGATCGCCGGGCTGGGCGGCGACGGCTACGAATTCGCCATCGAGGCCGTCACGCGGCTGGTGCAGAAGGGCAGAGCAGCGGTCTGATTTCCATGCGCACGCGGAACGGCAGCAGGATGTACTCTCGCTGCCGTCCTTGCCATTATTCTCAAGGCAGTTGCCAAGATGCCAATTTCTGAAGACACCCCCTCGGGCGCGCTGGCTTTCTACAGCGCCTTCGACGATTTCGACACGTGGAAGCGCGCGCTCCAGGCCCAGCTCCCGAACCTGAAAGTCATTCACTCCAGCAAAATCACCCGGCCAGCCGACATTCACTACGCGCTCGCCTGGAAACCGCCGGAGAATTTCTTTGCCGAAATGACGAACCTGCGCCTGATCGTCAATCTGGGAGCGGGGGTTGATTCACTGGTCCAGCGGCAGGATCTTCCCCAAGGCATTCCCATCACGCGGCTCACGGACCCGCAGATGGCGCGCATGATGGCGGGATACGTGCTGTTCTCCGTGCTGCGGCACGCCCGGGACATCCCGTACTTCGAGCAGGCGCAGCGGCGGGGTGAGTGGGCCTACCGTCATCCCCGTTCTCCGGAAGACATCCGCGTGGCGGTTCTGGGGCTCGGTCAGCTGGGCGCGAAAGCGGCCCACGAACTGCAGCGCCAGGGGTTCAAGGTGATCGGCTGGTCGCGCAGCCCGGCGCAGATCGAAGGCGTGGAATGCTTTGCCGGACTGGAAACGCTCGACACCGTGCTAGGACAGGCGGACATTGTCGTCGTGATGCTGCCGCTCACGCCGCAGACGGCTGGCATCCTGGATCGGGCGCGACTCGAGCAGCTGCCGCGAGGCGCGGCCTTCATCAACGTTGCGCGGGGCGCACTGGTCGATCAGGCGGCGCTTACGGACCTGCTCCAAAGCGGCCACATTGGCGGGGCAACCTTGGACGTTTTCGAGCGCGAACCTTTGCCTGCCGGGGATCCGCTGTGGAGCATGCCTAATGTGCTGATCACACCCCATCTGGCTTCGGTGGCGATTCCGTCGTCTGCGGCGAGGCAGATTGCGGAGAATATTGTTCGGGTTTCTGCCGGCGAATCGCCGGATAACATCATTGATCCAGCACGCGGATATTGAGGTATGGGCTACGTCCGGTGCAATGCGCCGGACGCGTGGAAGGGATGAGAGACGCGATCAAAATGGAGCGAAGCGGTTCTGGCTAGGGGGCGAAGCAGGGGACTTGGATCGCGAGGCGAATTGTTCCAATGCCGCTGTGCCAGGGTGGCGGCAGACAGTACAGGTAGTCCGGCGAGGCCACGCAACAATGACAGATCATTTTGATCGCGTCTCCAGCGTCAGACTGCCGCTTCTTCCTGCTCACCCGTATGAATGCGGATGACGCGGTCGATCAGCGTCACGAAAATCTTGCCGTCGCCGATCTTGCCGGTAAGCGCAGCTGGCGCCCGACCTCGTACCGAGTCACCTTGCAGTGAGAGCCGCCAAGCCGTCAGTGGACCACCTTTTGGCCCCCCGTGCGCAAGTTCCCCAACTATGTCCTAAGCAAATGGTCGAATCGATTTGCTGTAGCCGTTCCGGATGCCTGATGAGAAGAACCCGCCGCACTCCGCCTTTCGCGCACAGGGCTCGCATTCTGGTGCGTATTCGTTCTTCCAGTCAGAGATGGACTTGACATATGCTGGCTCGACATCCGCATTCACCAAGCAGAGTTGATGGTTATACACAGACGTCTTGAGTCCATAGCTTCTTAGAATCCCGACAGCCGTACTAAGCTCCGTCTTGTAGTCGGCGGGGTCGATCCAGAGCGCATCCAGGTTCGCGCGGGTGAACCCGGTCATTTCCAATCCCATTAGCGCGACGTGGTCGACAAACAGAAGATTCCGGGCAATGAATTCTGAAAGCGCAGGCAGACCTTTATAGGTTTGCTTGTGGACCACAACACGAATCTCAACTTTCTGATTCAGGCGTTTCAGATTCAGGATGCCTCGAATTGTTTCATCAAAGGCCCCTTCGGCTTGGACAACGTAGTCATGACGTGCCGGGTCGGCCGAGTAGACTGGGATGCCTATCATCACATCGGGATGCTGAACTGCTGCATATTGTTCAGCAAACGCCGCGGCGGCGAATGTTCGCCCGTTCGACAGGATGTGCAGGGAGGTACGTGGTAGCCAGTTCCTAATTTGATGAAGCAGATCGATGAATCCGTCGCCGAACAGCGTTGGTTCTCCGCCTGTAATGCCCAGCGAACGCGTGTTCCGCGGAATCAGGCGAACGGTCTCCATGGCCTCGTCCAGCAACCAGCGGTCATCAACCTTCTTCGGTGGCTGCGAACACATCAAGCAATAGTTGTTGCACTGCTCTGTAAGCAGGATGCTGTTGTGGTTGGACTCCGCCCGGAAAAGCGCTCTGATCCTACCGTCGCCGGTCAAGCTGACAACATCGCCCTCAGCCAGGTAAGAGAACTCGTCGGTCAACAGGGTGCAGGGGATGTCATCGGTCAGGCTCGTCGGCCGTTCGTTGAACGCGAAATAGTGAGCGAAGCCGGTGGGGGCCGGCACATTAGATCGGGACAGGTAAGCCCTTGCCCCCCTCAATGGGAGTGGAAGGGCAGGATTCGTACTGAGGCTGAACTGCCGCCGAGGTGCCGGCGATTGCGGCTGTGGAGCCTTCTCCTCGGCGAGGCGGATAACGCGTCCTGAAAGTGTTAGCATCGATTCACCCACCGCATGAAAATTTCCCTGGCTGCTTCGTCATTGCGCATCTTATCGAGCAGGTACTTGGTAATCCCCATGACGCGCTTGCAGAAGTCGGACTCCGGCTTCCGTCCAAGAACGTCGCCATACATGCCATGGTGAAACACAGGGTCGGATCCACACCACGGCTCGAACGCACAATCGCTACACATTGGTGCAGACGCCGTGAAGGAGTCTTCGAGGGCCGTCAGTAGCGCGTCCGCGGTGAATATTTCCTCGTAACTGTTCTGATGAACATTACCGATGCGGAACGTCGTGTCGCCCATCTCACGCAGCATGCGGCTCTCGTCAGACGCATAGACGTCACCGTCGTAGTTAAACACGACGGCTGCGATGCCGGCGCCTGCAGGAGTCATCAGATCCACAAAGCCAGGGTCTTCGGCCGACATCATCTTGGTCAGCAACAGGGTGGAGTAGTACTCGGTGAAGGGCGTTCCTGCCTTGTTGAGGGCGAGGATGTAGTCCATTCCCTCTTTGTAGAATTCGAGCCACCGTTCGGTGTTGTAGGCCTGAAAGCTCTTCGTCTTGAGCGCAAAGCCGTAGGGGGAGAGATGGCGCAGAAAAATACCGTCGAAGCCATGCTTGAGGTATTCGTCGATGATGTCGCGGACGCGATTCAGACTTGCCGGCGAAGTGGTCATCAGCGCGGATACCGAGTCGTAGCCCACCATGTCGCGGGCGCGCTTGAGGCCTGAGACAAAGCGCTCGTGACTGTCCCGACCGGGACGCGGCCGGTTCTTGTTATGCAGGTCCGCCGGGCCATCCAGGGAGGATGACAGGAAGATCTTGTGGTCGCGACAGAACTCCAGAATCTCATCCGTGGCCAGCGACAAGGTTGTGGTGATAACAAACTGGAGATCCCGGCCTTCCACTTTGTTTATTTTCTCAGCCTTTTTCACTACATATCGAATCAGCTCGAAGTTCAGTAATGGCTCACCACCTTGAAACTCAATTTTTATAGCGGGGTTCGGGGAACGGAAAACGAGGTCCAAAGCCTTGTCCGCTGTCTCCGGTGTCATATCGAAGGCCGCTTTGTTCTCCGACTGGCGAGAGACTTGGCAATACTGGCAACTATGATCGCAGCGTAACGATGCGACAAATATGTGCAGATTCGTGAAGTTGGAAAGCTTACTAAACTTGGTCCGCGTCTTCAGTGTGAGCAGTTCCAAACTAGCTTCGTCACCGGCTTCACGGAGGAAATGCCGGGATCTCAGCGTAATGTAGTCGGGGTCGCTAGGACTCAAACGATGCGCTACGAGGTCCTCAAGCTGCCGGCGAGATAAAAAAGCAAACTCGCCGACGGCATTCGTGGCCACCACATTTTCGTTATCCAGGGCTTCAAACCGAAACGGTAGTAACTGATATCGCCCCGCATTCTTGCTTTGATAGCTCTCTAGGCTGCGAAACTTATTCATTGTTGCAACCCTGTGCGCGAGAACGCGTACGCTAAAATCAGGTTTCTCGCTGCCTCTGTTTCGTTTTTTATTTGCAGGCGGAGTTGTTGGTCGAGGAGTTCACGTTTGAAGTTGGCTAGAACGTCTTCCAGTGGTGCTGCGATGCCCCCGACCAATTCAATTTCGCAAACTACGGAGGTCGGACTTTGCGAGATCAGCACCGTGAGCCGGTCTATGAATCTGTATGCCGCCTTTTGTACCGCCTCCAGGCAGTAGACGGCGGAATCTAGTTCCAAACGTGTTGTCATGGGGACCTTGGAGGAGCCGACCCACGAGGAGTCGGCTATGAAATGTGTTTGTTTCTGCTTAGTACCGGCTGGAGTAGTGCGACGAATGCGACCGGTGCGACGAATGTGATGAGTGCGACTGATGCCACGCCATCAGCTTTCCCTCATGGGCGTCCGAGCGCTTCAGGATGAAATTGAAGACGTCGCCGGCAGAGTCTGTCACTGCGATTCTTTCGAGAGATTTGGCGTCAATCGAAGTGGTCGATGAAGCATCAACCGAATGTGTCGGCGCTTGCGACGGCAGCTGCGCTGCAGTGGCGCCCTGCGCCGCAAAACCTGCGGCGACTGCCGCAAATGTTTTGAGGAACCCCTTCATACCGTCTCCCTTTTTATTAGTCCGCCTCTCTAGAAATTCAGCCTGCGGATGTATAACCCATTTGAGTTAAATTCCTCCCATTTGTACTAAATGGGAGGCAAGGCGTATTGGCCGTGTAAGGTCTTGGTACACCTTGTAAGGAAGTGTAACATCCGATTTTTGAATTGGCGGCATAAGGTGCTATGTGTGCTTTGTTATGCTCTCGCACATGTGGTTTTTGACAAGAATCCTAAATCGAAAGTGGATACCGAGGCGCTTTGGAAGTTCTGCGCTTATGATCGATCGACGTGCGACATCGGAAGCCCATCCCGAGTGGTACCTCCGAACCTTTGGCGCGGTCCGGCCAACTCTGGACAGAAGTGCGGGGGTTGGTCGTGGATGTTCACCAGTCCGAGGCAACGGGGATTCCAACGAGATCAAATACGTCAGCCCGACCCATTGGCCACAGGCGGACGAGGGGAAGATGAATTTCCCGGGTTGCAGCCCCTATCGAGTGAATATGCTAACTGACAGCAAAGAGGTTTTCAATGCGAAGGCAAATGCTAGTCCTGCGTGTGGGAATTGACCGTGGGGGCGGGAACTATTAGGAGCCCCGATTTGCGGATCGCAGTTTTGAGTACACATTGATTCCGGAATTTAAGGTTCATCGCTGATTTCCGGGAAGGCACAGATCGGCCAAGAGCTGTCGCCACCGCAATTTGCGATGATTCAACGGGCGCGCTTGCCGTCCTCGGTGGCCGTAGTGCATCATCCCTGCCGTACAAATCCACAAGCGCCTTACGGAGCTAACGCACATGGCGTACTCGAAGTCCAGGACCAGTCTGCTGATTGCTTTTCTCATTGCGAGCAGCGCCACTTTCGCGCAGCATGAGGTCAATTTCCACGACCCCATCAATATCGAAGGCCACGTGTCGGAAAAAAATGGCCCACAACATGCAGGTGGAGCAGAAAAGGGTGGCCCGGAGGGCCCACGCGACAAGCCAGCTAACGGCCCAACCACCACGATTCAGGCTCAACCCATTGATGTAGTTGCGGAAATGTCCCGCGGTCGAATCAGCGGGAAGGATGCTGTTCCTGTCACGGTGGGAGGCGTCACCTACATGGTGTCGCCTCAAGCAAAGGCGGACCTGAAGGAATTTATCAAGACGTACAACGCGACCGGCCACGTCGGACAGCTTGTCGCTGCAGCCGCAACCCTTTTCGCAATGTTTGGACTCGTCACCGAGCCCGATCTGAGTCAGATCGATTTCAACATCGACGAGACTGTAATGGTGCTGTCGGCGCCTTCGATCTTTGCAGCAGCTTGGCGCGCCCAGGCCTTGGACTATGTTCGAGGCTACATCAATCCCAGCCGCGCCCATACCCAAGAGGGTCGCATGTGGCAGCGGATGGAAGATCTGATCCGCGAGCCGGGGAGGTATCGCGACGGCGGTATCAAGCGGGAGCCGAATGGGCAAATACAAATGCGCGCGCTGCCCGCGCAGCGGTATCGCGATGTGCCAGGCGACTATCCCCTGACGCAAGCGGACGAGGTCGAACTGGGACGGCTGATCGATAGCCTGCGACGGAACCCCATTGCCATGGACTACCTTGCTAAAACTGACGCCGTGTTGGGCATCTATACGCAGGACCCACAAGGACGGCCAAGACTGTCCGCACGAGACCAATACCTCATGAACATGGCGCTACTGCGACTCGCGCCCCAAGAGAAGACACAACTCGCACAAGCATTCTGGCGAAACACGCAGTTTCCGGCCGCACTCACGCCGGCATTCTGGTCATCCATGTCGGCCTACCTGCAGCGTGAGGAATGGGATCGCAATTCGCACATCGCAATCCTGCGTCACATGGCGGGCTTCAGCGACGACCTTGGCTTTCCGGACGAGTTGCCGAGGTATGACGATGGGTTCTGGACGAACATCGCACCAGCAGCGTTGGCGGCCACTGGGCCGATCTTCGTCTTTCCCCAGCACGGCCCGCAGGCTTGGACCTTCCACTATCCCGGTCCCGGAGGCCAGTAGCAACGCGTGCGATTCGCCCGGCCGGAGTAGCGGAACGATCGAGTTCGTCGACTACCTGCAGCCTCCGCTATACCGCGAAGGCGGGTCCTTCCAGCATCGAAACGGCGTAGGGCAACGGACGGCGGCCACCTTTGGCACCATCTTGCACGTCTCCACGACGTGTGGGTCCAAGCGCGCCTTTGTCACAGTCTGCCGTCAGAGTGCGTCCAGCGCGGGCCGCGGGCTGCTTTGGGTCGGATTCGGCCGGTTGCGACGTCAACGGCCCAGGCACTCTCCCAGAGACAGTAAGATCAATCACGCAGATCGGCGAAGATCCAAAAAAAAACCGCAGCCGAAGCTGCGGTTATTCCTTCACGCCGGAGCAACACCCCCGGCCACATCAGCACCACCACTCACTCCACCGGACAAATCTCCCCCGCCGTCCGGTCAAACTTCGCCTTAATCATCGCCACCAGACACCGGATACCAAAGCAAGCATCCGAACATTCGCTTTCCACTTCCAACAGCACTAGCACCCTGTCCAATCCAGCACTGATGCAATTCAGCGATTCGCGACAATCTTCCGGATTGGCGATCAAGACGGTTTGTTGTTTCGACGCGGTTTGCTCTTCCATTGCGAACTCCTATCAAAGTTGGAAGACCCGCCTGATGGATAAAAATGAAGGGTGGCGGGCCAGACAGCGGGGGTACCAAACCGGTCTTCACAGAGTAATCCGGCCAGCCTTTCGGCTGCCCCGCCCGGCCCGCCAAAAACTGAGGAGACGTGGACGCGCGAACTTGGCCGTATGAGACGGCCGTCTGTAAAGATCCGGGTTGGTACGCCCGATCACCGTTGTCTCGGTGATGGCTCCAGTGTTCCCATCTCTGTCGTCTGTGGCGATCAGACGATTCGCAATCTTCCGGCGCTTCGCTGTCAGGCAGTTGCCTAGCGAATCCTGTCGAACCCACCAGCAGCCCAACGCTCTGCGCTGTCCCGCGTCAGCCGAAAGTCGGGCCGCACCTTCACAGTCGCCAGCACATCGCCGAAGGAATCCTCAGCCGTGAGCGTGCCAAAGGGCTCGAATTCATCCGGCGTAATGACGAGCTTCACAATCACAGTGCCGGATTCAGACTCGATACTGACCTGCTTGTTGAGCTGCGCATGCAATTGCTGCTCATGCCGCCGGATAACCTCTGAAGCCGTCTTGACCAGCGTCTGGTGCGCAGTGGCATCCAGCGGCTTGGGATCGACCTTGTTTCGCCCCATGGTCCAGGGACCGACCAGCGCGGGCTCGGCGCTGCCGTCGCGGATCATTTCGACTGCCCAGCCGTCGCCGTCCTCGTTCTTGATGACGCGGGCGGTCCAGCCCTTGTCGCGCCAGAGGCGGGGCTCGTGGATGGCGGTGGATTCGTGCTCGGAAAGGGCGTCGTCGGTGTGGTGCATCAATCTCGTGGTACGGGTCGGGGAACCCGCGAGGATACTATAGGGGCCGACAGGCAGCGTTCGGCCGTGCGTGTGGGCGCCTGGCAGGTTGCTGAAAGACCGGCCGGCGGCGGGGTTGCTCCCCTCTTAAATGAGTTCCTTCATCAAGCGCTCGACAGTCATCGGTCGATTGGAATTCAGGAGCAATGCTCGCATTGCGGACGCACCTTCAGGAACATGCCGGAAGGTCATGCTATCCCTGATCCTTCTCGGACAGCGCGCTTTCCAGTAGCTCACGTGCCTCCCTTCCATGAAGCCAAATGCAACGCTTCCATTCTTCGGTGGCTCCGTGCCTTCCTAAATATGCCTCGCGCTCTTCGGCGGTTAAGGATTCCCAGAATGAAGACCAATAGTTATCCCACCAATATTCAATGTCGCCTTGCAGGAATCCCAGCTTAAGCGGTTCGCTAATCTCTGGAAAGGCGACCCACGGAGGCGGTGGACTTGAGTTGGCCACTACTATGCGATCCAACACGGAAGTATCGTTGGTCATCATTGATACTATTGATCCAGAAAATTCATTACTGAACGCAATGGAGATGAAAAAATCTCCAGCCTCATTGCCGCTGCGTCTTATATACAAGTGCTCATCAACTTTATCGAATCCGTTTTTAATGCCTTCGATAAGCTCATGTACCTTATTCGACTCCAGTTGAAAGTGAGCGTAAAAAGCATTTATACCCGTTCCGGGTAATAAGCTGGAAATCTCAGGGTACCTAGAAGGCCTCTTTTCAGTCGCTGATATTGGCACCATATCTAGCGGACGAGAAAATAAACCTTTCAATTCTTCCAGCGAGCGGCCGAAGCGTGCTCGGAGGGCTCGATTCCGCTCCTCGGCGATACGCCTGTGAGTCAACATGTCGCGCAATTTCTTGAGCACTTATCTCACTCCATTTGATCGACCACCCAGTCCGCGCCCGAATAACCTAGGCTTCCGCCGATGATGCCATGGCTAGCGCCGCGCCGGCAGTAGCCGGGGCGCTTGCGCTATCGATCACGGGACAGCCCATCAGGGTGCCGTTCGCGGCCAGCGTCGGATACGCATATGGGTCTTGCGCCGTGCGACAGTCTGCTAGGCGCGGCTGAACATCGACTTCCTGATAATGGCATGCACGCCCCAGTTGCCATTCACCACCTGCGTGATACCAAAATCCACTGCAACAGAGATCAGCGCAACCGCCTCATCTTCACTCAGCCCCTTGACCGACATAAGGAAGCGGCGTGTCTTGCGGAAGGCGTCGCGCATGGCGTCGTCCAGGGTGGACTTCAGGTAGATA
The DNA here is from genome assembly GCF_058787995.1 of Cupriavidus sp. FW305-27. Taxonomy (NCBI): domain Bacteria; kingdom Pseudomonadati; phylum Pseudomonadota; class Betaproteobacteria; order Burkholderiales; family Burkholderiaceae; genus Cupriavidus; species Cupriavidus sp. FW305-27. Next base: position 36,784 of record NZ_JBYTAG010000044.1, on the reverse strand, counting down.
TGGCTCTGCGCCATCTGGCCCAGTTCAGCCAGGTGGTTGGGCGAGCTGAAGCCATGCAGGATCCATTCGTCGGCGGTTTCCACCAGCGGGTAGCTCAGGTCGGCGAAGGGAGCGTCGCGGTCGATCATGGTGCTCTTGTGCAGGACGAGCTGGAAGTCACCGGTCAGCGAGCATTCGATGGCCGTGCCGCACAGCTCGGAGTCTCCCTGCGAGGCATGGGGATCGCCAATCGACAGCAGGGCGCCCGGCACGGCTACCCTGAGGTAGACGCTGGCGCCCCGGGTGACGCGCCAGTTGTCCAGGTTGCCGGCGAAGCTGGAGGGCGGGATGGAGTCGATCAGGCCGTCCTGCGCCGGCGCCACGGCGATGACGCCGAAGTGGGGGCGGACCGGTATCTCGATATCGCGCAGCACGTCGTAGTTCTTGACGATGGTGTCGTGGTCGACCGGCACGCCGGGATAGTCGATGGTCGGGTGCAGCACGCCGAACGGATCGCGCTGCGGCGTCCAGCGGAAGTTGTAGACCGCGCGCGCACGGCTGTCGGCGCGTTCGCAATCGATCTCGAAGACGGTGACCACTTCGCGCTCGCGCGGCTCGGTCAGCATGTCGCGGTAATGAAAGCCCCACCAGGTCGCGGCGTTGCTGCCGAAGGCCCTGCCGGCAAAGCGCGGGTTGCAGCACGGGCGCGGGCGCACGTCCAGGATGCGCACCTCCAGCACATCGCCGGGCATGGCGCCGCGCACCGCGACCGGGCCGGTGCAGATATGCACGCCAAAGCCTTCGCCGGCGCCGCGGCCGTAGACCGACGCATCGATGGGGCCCGCGCCGCGCCGGTTGACGTTCTTCTGCTCCGCGGTCCAGTGAAAGACGCTTTCGGCGCCGGCGTCGCCGTCGATCATGCGTTCCCGGTCGTCAGAGGCGTGCTGCGTCAGGGTTTCGATGGTGACGGTGTCGCCGGGCATGACCTCAAGCACGGGCGGCAGGTCGTGGCTGAGATAGCCCCAGTGCACGGTCTTGTCCGTGGCCTGCAGCCAGTGGTGCCGGCCTTCCGGGCGGGCGGCGTGCGAGCGCGCCTGGGTGATGGGGACGATGGTGGGCGCCGCTTGCAGGCGCGCAGCAGGGCCATCGTTCGCGGGCGCGCCATGGCTAGCGGGAGCCCGCTTCGCATTGGCCGGAAGCCCGCGGGAGACATTCTGCGGTGGGCGATGCTCGGGCGTGTTCGCGGTCTGCTCACGGTAGGCGCGGGGCGAGATCCCGAACTGTTCGCGAAACGCGTGGCTGAAGTGCGAAGGGTCGTTGAAGCCCCAGCGATAGCAGATGTCGGAGACCGAGAGCTTGTCGTACTGGTGGTTCGCCAGGTCGGCCCGGCATCGCTCGAGCCGGCTGGTGCGCAGGTAGGCGGAAAAGCTGCTGCCGGATTTCTCGAAGAGCTTCTGCAGGTAGCGGGCCGACATGCGCTCGTCCGCGGCGATGGCGGCGAGGCTGAGTTCCGGCTCGGCAAGGCGTGCGTCGATGCGGCTGCAGACGCGCGCAAAAACGGCCGCGCGCGAGGGCGTCATGTCCGGCGGTGCGCTGGGCTGGCTGTCGGCCAGCGCGGCGTCAAGGCAGGCGGTGATGGTGTTGTCGAAGGGCTGGATGGCCTTGGCGTTTGCGGACACGATGGTGTCGAAGCTGGCCGCCATGGACTGGAGCAGGCGGGCAAACAGTTCAGCGGCGTCGCCGCTCAGCACCAGCGCGGAGCGAGGCAAGGGGGCCGTGATGCGTGCGCTCAGCAATGCCTGGCCGATATGCACGATCAGCATGCGGAAGCTGGTGGCCAGGGCCAGCCTGCGGGCGGCGTGTTCCGGCACGCAGACCACCTGCCCCGGCCGCAGCGGTTCACGCAGTTCCGGCGCAGCGAGGTGCGCTTCGCCTTCGGTCAGCATCAGCAGCATCAGGCCGCGGCCGTCGCCGCTGGTGATGGCCAGCGTCTGGGGGACCGATGCAATGCAGGTCAGCTCGATGCCCGCGGGGGTGGTCCGCGACTCGATCGTGCCGTGCAGGGTGTGATCGGCGCACAGGCTTTCGCAATGCAGGCGTGCGGCGCGGAGTTCGTCACGCCAGGCTGCGCCGCGCCGGTTGTGTGGATAGGCTTCGGTGGAAAAACGCAAAAGGTGCAATTGAACCTCCCTGGCATCACGCTGCAACAGCGAAAACGGGCGGACATTGCTGTCCGCCGCGCATCCAAAGCATTTCCTGCGAAGGCCGGGCCCTCCGCTAGCCGAACAGCAACTGCCCCCGCATCGCGGCCACCAGTACGAATCCCGCGAACGTGCCAAAGATGGCGAAGATCCCGCCGAGCACGTTCGGGGCCGGTATCGGTGCACGTACCGCAGTGTAGATAACGCCGGTCACCAAGCCAACGGCTGCGGCCTGCAGCTCGGTGCTGCCCAATGCAATTTCCACCATGTCATTCCCCAATCTCATGAGTTGCGCGTGATTCAGCGGCTTTCCGGCGGCCGCCCGAAGGCGATGGTCCTGCGCCACGCGTGCACGATCAGATAGCCGATGTAGGTGAAGAGGATGGCGCAGATCCCGCCGGTGACGTTTGGCGCGGGGATCGGCAGGTTCAGCCAGGAATACAGCGTGCCGGTGACCAGGCCGACAATCAGTGCAACCAGCTCGTTGCGTCCTATGTAGACGTATTGCATATGGCGCTCTCCCTTTGTATTGAGTTGACGGCTCAGCCCTTGTCCTTGGGCGGGAAGATCGAGCGCGGCATGGTGCAATGGATGCCCTGGGTGCCATCGACGACCTGCGTCACGCCGAAGTCAGCCGAGACGCTCATGAGCGAATAGGCATCGTCGCGCGAGAGTCCCTGTTGCTCGGTCAGCAGGTGGATCATGTCGCGGGCCGCGTTCTTGCCGGCTTCATCCAGGTCTTCATGGAAGCCGTGGACGACCCAGCAATCCGGCGTTTCCAGCAGCGGCGAGGGGAAGTGGAAGTCCTTGCGCAGGACCACCTGGAACAGGACGTTCAATGAGGCCTCGATGGCGGTGCCGCTGATCTCGCCGTCGCCTTGCGAGATATGCGGGTCGCCGATCGAGAACAGCGCGCCGTCGACCTGGACCGGGTAGTACATGGTGGCGCCCGCGCCGATGCGCCAGTTGTCGATATTGCCGCCATGCAGGCCGGGCTCGACGGTGGTGACGCGGCCGCGCGCGTCGGGCGCGACGCCAGCGGTGCCCAGGTGCGGGCGCACGGGAACCCGCACACCGGCCAGCGCCGGCTGCCTGCAGCATTCCCGCTCATCCACGAGCTTGCCGGGGATGGTCATCTTGCCGGGGTAGTCGAAGGCGTACAGGGCATGCGCGGTGTTGGAGCGCTGGTCCAGCTCATAGATGGTGACCCGCTCCTTCTCGAACTCTTTGTACAGCTGGCCCCAGTGCGCCGCGGCATTCGCCCCGAAACGGAAGCGCGGAATCATCTGCAGGTAGCGCACCTCCAGCACGTCGCCGGGCTTGGCGTCTTCGACATAGATAGGGCCGGTCATGATGTGCACGCCGGGGTTGCGGTCGTCGTGGGGAATCGCCCGGAAGATCTCGCGAATGGCGTCGTCCATCATCAGGTCGGGGGCATCGCCGGCATGGTGGGTTACCGCTTCGGCGCGGATGAGGTCGCCGCTTTTCACGGTCAGGGCGGGCGCCTTGGCGGCATCGAAGTAGCCCCAGTGGACGGTCTCGGGGCGGGCGGGCAGGTCGTGCAGCATGTTGTCTCCTATGTTTTCTTGCAGCCGTGTCCGCAGCCGTTCACCCGGTGAGCGGCTGGATTCGATGAGGTAATCAGGGACACTGGCTATGCGTGGCAGGCGGGGTATGCCTGGTACCGCGCGGCAGTCCTGCTGGCGCCGCGCGGTGAGTCAATACTAGGGACAGGGCGTTGCGGGGCAGTAGGGCGATTCACCCCAAACTCTTGTGTTGCTGCGTACTAAGGTAAACCCGCTGCACGATGCCGGGTCGCGGCGGGCTGTTAATTCCTGGTTGACATCGTGTCAACGATCTATGGAATTGTCGACAACGCCTTGACAGTGCGGAAGCCCGGCAGAGCCAGGGGCTGATGCTGAGGATGGCAGGGGCCCTGGGCATGGATGCCGCGCAGGTTGCGGGGCTGAAGGCCGCCGGGGGTGGTGTAAGTCGCTGTGCGGCGCCGGCGCAATGCCGGCGCCTGCTATTGCTATTGCGATGGCGCCTCGGGCCATTTCCCCTTGCGGGGAAAGCGCATATCGAACTCGGTGAACACGTGCTCCTCGGAGCGGCAGCTGATGCTTGCCCCCCAGCTGTTCAGCACCTTCTGGCAAAACGCCAGTCCGATGCCGGTGCCGCGATGTGCCGGGTAAGAGAAGAAGGGCTGGAACATCCGGGCCAGCACTTGCGGCGGCACGCCCGTGGCGGTGTCGCGGAACACCACATGGACGGCGTCGGGCCGGACCTCGCAGCGGATATGGATGGTGCCCTTGCCGGCCCGCTTGGTCGCTTCCAGCGCGTTCTTCAGCAAGTTGGTCGTGACCAGCCCGAACAACTGGGCGTTGCCCATCACGTAGGCGGGGCCAGGCAGGTCGACGGTGACCAGATCCAGGTCGCTGTGCTCGAACGGAAACCGGCCGACAGCGTCGCGGATCACACCGCCCAGTTCGAACAGCTCCTGCGTGGCGTTGTCCGGGTTCTTGGAGTTGGCGACCAGCAGTTCAATGCTGTTGCTAATATGGGCCAGGTCTGATTCCATCCGGGCCACGGCCTGCATCAGGCCGTCGCGCTGCGGCGTGTCCTGGTCCAGGGCTGCCGGCAGCCGCGCCTTGAGGCCCCTGGCAGTCATGGCCAGGCTGGTCAGCGGCGTGCGCAGTTCGTGCGCGACGGTGGCCAGCGCGGCGGCCATCCCGCGCCGCTTCTGTTCGGCCAGCAGCTGGCGGTCCATCTTGATCACCACCAGCACCGCGATGACAAAGCCGATCACCGGCAGCTGCAGCAGTACCGGCTCCCACGGGATTCCGCCCATGGAGTTGCCCGCCAGCACGAACAGCGCAATGGCTGCTGCGGCCCCTGAGAACAAGGCAATGGTCGCGAACGCGGTGTTGAAGTGATACAGGATCACCACCGCGATGATGACCGATTCGGCCCACACCATGGAGCCGCCATTCTCCAGGTAGAAGAAGATAAAGGCGAACGGCAGGCCTATGGTAATGGCAAAGAGTGCATAGGGCGGCAGCCAGCGCCGGTCCGAGAAGGCGGAGGCGAACAGCAGCGGCACGAACAGCGCGGTGCAGACCAGGCGCAGCCAGAGGTTTTCATAGGGCTGCGGGAAGATGTAGGACCAGATCACGTAGTACAGCGGGTGTCCGATCACGCCCAGCGCCCCCACCATCTGGATCCGGCGCAGCCGGATGACGCTCTCCTCGTCCAGCAGCGTAGCCCGCGCGGCGGTCTCGAATACAGTCTGCCACGCATCGCGGGCGACGCCGGCAAGTGAGGTGCGGCCGTCTTCCGCTTGCGCTACCTTTGCATCCATCTCCAGGACTACTCCTCGCGGGAGCCTGCCAGCGACCCGCTTGTGGGATTTTGAGACTTGCGCCGGGCCCGGCGCGTCGAGGACCATTCATCCAGCCGGACTTCGTCGCGGATGCTGGCGAGCACGCCGACCAGGCGGTCGATTTCATTGGCGGCAAGTTTCGCATGCAGCGTAAGTCGCATCAATGCCCGATTCTTCGGTGTTGCCGGCGCACAGAATACCGCGCCGAAGATCCCGCGGCTCTGCAGCGCATCGCGCAGCACCTTGACTTGCGGCTCGGTTCCCGCCTCCAGGCCGATGATCTGCTCGGAGCCTTCGCTGATGTTGTAGCCCAGTTCGGCAATCGCAGCCCGGGTGTCGCGAGTGATGGCGTGCAGGCGCGCACGGCGCTCATCCGCCGTGGCGACGAAATCCGTCACGGCATCGAACCACGCAACCTCATGGCGCAGCAGCCCGGAACTGAAAATGGCCGGCCGGGACTCAACCGCGAAGAAGTCCTTGAAGTCGGTCGAACAGGCAACATAGCCGGCGCGGCCGGCAAACGCCTTGGCCAGCGAGGCCGTGCGGAAGTGTACGCGCTCGGACAGCCCGAGCGCGCGCACCAGGCCGCCGCCAGACGGCCCATGGGTGCCGAGCGAGTGCGACTCATCCACCACCAGCACGCAGCCAGACGCCTCCGCCAGGTCGACATAGTCCTCCAGCGGCGCCACGCTGCCGGTGGTGCTGTAGACCGAGTCCACCATGATCACGCCCGGGCCGAAGCGCTCAAGCTGGCGGCGCACGTGCTCGCAATCGTTGTGGCGCACCGGCACGGCCTGCGCGCCCGCGGCGATGATGCCCTCCCACAGGGAGGCATGCCCGTTCATGTCGATATAGACCGGAATGCCGGGGCCGGCAATGCACTGCACCAGGCCGACGTTGGCGGCCCAGCCGGACTGGGCGATCAGCCCGTCCTCGGCCTGCATCAGGTCTGCGATCTTGCGCTCGACGCGCCGCTGCGGGGTGTCGCCGTGCTGGAACACGGACGACATCAGCAACTCCGGCTCCTCATTGAGGAAGGCCCGCGCCTGCGCCTGTACCAGAGAGGTCTCGCCGAGCAGGCAGAGATAGTCGTTGCTGCTCAGGTGCAGTGCATCGGGCCCGGGCGTGCGTCCGTGAAGCAGATGATCGCCGCCCCAGAGCTTGCCCATCCGCTCGTCGAAATGTTGTGCCATCCGCGCCGTGATCCATGGCGGCAGCGTGGGGGCTTTGGCGCGAGAGGCGTGGCGCATCGAGTGCGGAGGCTCGGCTTCGGAGAACATCGGCTTTCCTTCTACAGGTCGGGTAATCAGTGAGATCGGTGGCAAGGCTCTGCATGGCGGTTGCGGCAAAAAGCTGCCGTCCGCGCGCGACGCGGCCGCACCCAGTCCTTCCGGCGAGGTGCCATTGCTGACAAGTCGGGGGAGTCCTGTTGACGTAGCGACCACTGTGCCAGCCTTACTCAGCGATTGTGACCGGACTTCCACCAATCCAACGTCCGTTTGGAGTGGGGGGTGCCGGGTTGAGACAGCCGCGTCGTGGCCGCACCTTCGCCGGCCGATAGGCCGATTTCTCACTGTAAAATGCCTTTAGCATCACTTATGTGATGCTTGCGCTACCTGCTGCGCCGGTCCGTGAAGCCCGGACCGGGCGGGCTCGCGCTTGGCGGGACCTTGTCAGGCCCGGGACTGCCGAATGCTCATCATCAGTTTTGGTGAAGAATGCCCTTTTTGCACGCCCTGTTTACAGGCAGGCGCCTGCGGCAGCGCGCCATAGCCAGGAAGCGGGGCAACATGGGACTTGGCACCGAGGGCGGGAGACAAGGGGACTGCCAGGTACGCAGGTTGCCGCCAGCGTGACCTGGCTGGCGGCGTGTGGGGGAGGGGGGCTTCGGAGAGAGGGCGCTGCCCATGGCGCTTCCAGGCTGGTGCCTTTGGCGCAGGGGTACAGGGCAGCAGCGTGCTGCGACGCTTGTGTCGGGGGCGCCTTACGCCTGGCCTGCCTCGTCGATCAGCGCGGAAACGTCGACGATATACATCTGCCGCTCGGAGTCGTGGATCGAATCGATGCACACGTGCCGCCCGTCGCGGCTCCAGCGTGGATGCAGGTCGCAGCGGTTTTCCTTCTTCAGGACCGGGCTGGTGTAGTAACTGCCCAGGTCATGGCGCACGCCCTGCGCCATGTCGAAGAGAAACAGCACGCGCTCGTTGGTGTGCGCGTCGGGATAGGTGTCGCTGAGCAGCCAGCGCTTGTTGGTGGGCGAGAAGGTCATGTGACCGTTCTCGGTCAGGATGCCGTCGCCGATGACTTCAACCTTGCCGCCGGGGCTGTCGTGGTAGAGGTGGTAGTGGATGCTGCCCGCGTGCGGTCCCCACACGATGATATTGCTATCGTCTTGCCAGAGCGGATGGGAGATCTGGTACTCGGACTTCTCATAGTCGAAGGTGCCGACCGCGTTCGGATCGAAATCTTCGGCAAGCTGCGGCAGCGGATGGTCGGAGCATTCGAGCAAGCGCATGTCGCTGCCGTCCGGATTGACCGTGATCAGCCGGTGCAGGAAGCAGGTTTCGTCCTCGACCCGTTCGGTCCAGCGGTGCAGCAGCAGCACACGCGATGAGGACGGGTTAATTTCGATGTGGCTGACCCAGTGGATGGCCTTGTCCATCGAGGCGCGCGGATTGAAGTTGCGCAGATCAGCGTAGCTCACGACCAGGCGCGTCTGGCCGGTGCGCAGGTCCATGTAGTGGATGCCGTCGTCGGCGGGCGCATTGTCCAGCGCGGGCTGGGTGCCGTGGTCGCTGTAGCCGATGGTCTGGTGCGTGACGTAGAGGCGGCGGTAGTCCACGCACAGTGCATAGCGGCTGTCCGGCGCGACCACATAGACCGGCATCGGCAACTGGCGCGCTTCACCGGTATCGAGGTTGAAGATGGTGGCGCCCAGGTTGGGATAGAAGGCCTTGCTGTCCTGGGTGCGGCAGTTGTAGACAAGCTGGCGCTGTGCTTCCCCATCCAGCCATTGCAGCTGCGAGCCCATCTGCCAGTTCCAGGCGGTAGTTACCCCCACGCGATGGAAGCGGTCGTTGTCCTGCAGGTCGAAGTAGCCGATCTCGGCAACCAGGTCGGGGGTCAGGTCGGCATCGGCCATCGGCACGCGCTGCGCCAGCAGGTAGCGGCCGCTGCGGTCCCAGTTGGTCTTGTTGTAGTAGCCGAAGAAGTGATGAGGCTCGCCCGCGCCGACGCGGCGGCAGGGCAGCGGCTTGGCAATGATGCGTTCCGTTGACATGAAGCGTGTGTGTCCGTGTTGAAGCTGAAGTCTGGAAGGGGCAATGGCTGGCCGCGCGGCCAGCCATGAAGGGGGCGTGTCCGTGCGCGGATGGAAGCCGCTTATTCGGCGCTGATCCTGCCCTTCAGGATCACCTGGTCCCAGCGCACTTTCTCCGCGGCGACGAACTTCTGCGCGGCATCGCGCGTATTGGCCACCGGGGTCATGCCCTGCTCTTGCAGTCCCTGCCGGAACTCCGGCGTGGCCACGATCTGGCGGATATCGGCGTTGAGCTTGTCCGCGATCGCATCGGGCACCCTGGCGCCAACCGCAACCGTGGTCCAGGAAGTCGCCACGAACGACGGGTAGCCGGCTTCGCTGGCAGTGGGCACATCGGGCAGCGCGGCCGAGCGGGTCTTGCCGGTCACCGCCAGCGCCTTGAGCTTGCCGGAGCGGATATAGGCCAGCGTGGTGGGCGGATTCTCGAACATCATGTCGATCTGGCCGCCGAGAAGATCCGTCATGGCCGCGGAGCTGCCCTTGTATGGCACGTGCGTGATCGGGGCATTGGCATTAAGGCGGAACAGCTCACCCATCATGTGCACCGAGGAACCGACGCCGGCCGAGCCGAAGGTCCGCGTGTCTGGCTGCTGGCGCGCCAGGCTGGCCAGTTGCTGCAGGTTGTTCACCGCCAGCTTCGGGTTGACCACCACCACGTGCGGCATCTCGGCCAGCACCGTCACGACCTTGAGGTCGGTGGCGGGGTTGTAGTTCAGCTTCTTGAAGGTGGCATAAGTGGCGTGCAGGCCCAGCGAGCCCAGCAGCAGCGTGTAGCCGTCGGGCGCCGCATCGACCACGGCCTTGCCCCCGATATGGCCGCCGGCGCCGGGCCGGTTCTCGACCACCACCGATTGCTTGTAGAGCTTGCCCAGCCGGTCGGCCAGCATGCGTGCCTGCAGGTCCGAGCTGCCCCCGGCGCTGAACGGCACGATGATCCGGATCGTGTGGTCCGGATAGCCCGGCTGGGCGAGCGCGCTGCCCGTGCCGGCGATGGCCAGCACGGCCGCAACGATCGCGCGTTTCCAAACATTCCGGGGTGAATGCCGCTTCATCAACTTTCTCCTTGGGTTCTGGTCCTGCCGTCTTGGAAGCGGCAATGCGAAGCGAGTGTAGAGGAGGGGTTGGCATTCTGAATAATTCTTTGTTCAATGCACCCTATGCAGATTTGATATACATTGCCCGACGCGCCCGTCCCTTGCCGATGCCATGTCCCGTCCCCTGAATTTCCGCCAGATCGAGGCGTTCCGCGCGGTCATGCTGACCGGAACCACGACCGCGGCCGCTGCCATGCTGCATACGACCCAGCCGTCGGTGAGCCGATTGCTGGCCCAGATGCAGGCGGCGACTGAACTGAAGCTGTTCGATATCCAGAAGGGCCGGCTGCGGCCGACGCAGGAAGCGCGGCGCCTGTTCGACACGGTGCAGAACCACTTCCAGGGGCTGGCGCGGATCGAACAGGACGTGGCGGTGCTGCGCAAGTCCGGCACCGGCGTGCTGCGTATCGGTTGCACGCCTTCACTCGGGCTGGGGGTGATGCCCAAGGTGATCCGGCCGTTCACCGAGCGCCACCCGGACGTGCATATCAGCCTGCAAACGGTCGGCGGGCACCAGTTGCGCGAAGGGTTGCTGCATGGCCTCTACGACCTGGTGCTGACCACCAGCGAGATCGATCATCCGCACCTGGATGTCAACGTGGTGCATCAGTCGGGGGCGGTGTGCGTCATGCACCCGGAACACGCGCTGGCGGCGCGCGACACCCTTCGCGTGCGCGACTTGCGCGGGCAGTTCCTGATCCTGCTGAACGCAGACGATGCGCTGCACCTGGCGGTGCAGCGGCTCATGCAAAAAGCCGGCGTCGAGCCGTCGGCGACCATCGAGACCACTTACTCAGGCACGATCTGCACGATGGCGGCCGAAGGGGCGGGCATAGGGATCGTCAATCCCTATGTCGCGGCTGTATTCGGACACGGCTTGCGGGTGGTGCCGCTCGCACCGCGCTGCCCGGTGGAGGTGCGCATGGCGTTCTCCGGGCATTCCGCGCCATCGGAGATCGCGGAGGAATTCGCGGCGCTGCTGGCGGCGCATTTTCGCGTGCGCTCGCCGCTGGCGGAGAAGGCGGGGCGGGGGCGGGGCTGAAGGCCCCGGGCAGTCGCTCAGTCCAGCGACACGCCGAGCTTGCGGATCAGTTCGCCCCAGCGCGTACGCCCCGCGGCCAGCCATTGCGCTGCCGCCGCGCCGTTGCTCGTCTGCGGCCGCACGCCCTGTGCCAGCAGCTTCTTCTGGAAATCCGCGTCCGCGAAGACGGTCTTGAGCTGCTGCTCCCAGCGCGCACGGATGGCCGCGGGCGTGCCTGAGGGCAGGAACATGACGAAGGCGAACTCGGCATCGAAGTTGGCGATGCCGGTCTCTGCCACCGTCGGCACGTCCGGGAGCAAGGGGTCGCGCTTGAGGCCGGACACCGCAAGCGCGACCAGCTTGCCGCCCTTGATGTATTGCACGGCGGTCGGCGTGGCCAGGAATCCTGCCGGTACCTGACCCGCGAGCACGTCGCTCAGCGCTGGCGCATTGCCCTTGTAGGGGACATGGGTGCCCCGGATCTGCGTGCGTGCCTTCAGCATCTCGAACACAATATGGCCCGGCGATGCTACGCCAGCCGATGCATAGGACAGGTCTTTGTCCTTGCCGGCAGCCAGGAACTGCTTCAGGTCGCGGATTTTCAGGCCGGGATGCGTGACCAGCACCTGATTGAAGGTGCCGGCCAGGCCAACCGGCTCCAGGTCGCGGACCGGGTCGAACGACATCTTGCGATAGGCGAACGGGTTGACGGTGACCACGGTGTCAGTCGACATCAGCAACGTGTAGCCGTTCGGCGTCGCATGCGCGACGGCTTCGGCACCGATGTTGCCGCCGGCGCCGGAGCGGTTCTCCACCACGACCGGCTGCTTCAGGTCGCGCCCGGCACGCTCGGCAATGAGCCGTGCCACGGTGTCGAGCGGGCCACCTGCAGGAAAGTTGACGATCAGGCGGACCGGCTTGGCCGGGTAGGCATCCTGCGCGCAGGCGGGGACCGCGGCCGCCAGCATGGCTGCGGCGATCAGTATTCTGAAGGGACGGCGTGTCATGGTTGTCTCCGTGGATATTGTTGTCATGGGGTGCTGCCGCTGGTGGTGCGGGCGGACCCGATTCAGGCAAGCGCGGTCGGATTGGGGCTGGCGTCGCTGTGCGAGATCATCGTGACCAGCAGCTGGTGCAGCAGCGCCTGGCGCGTGCTTGCCAGCGCTGGCGCATCCCACAGGTTGTGCGATTCGGTTGGGTCGGTTTCAAGGTCGTAGAGTTCGCCCCACGGCGCGCCTTCGTACACACTGAGCCGATAGCGCGCGGTTTGCAGCGTCCGCATGCGCGTGCGCATCGGGAAGCCGAACATGGTGCGCTGGTTCTCTTCCTCGATCAGCAGGGCTTCCCGCGGCAATGCCTCGCCGGCGATGGCGGGCAGCAGCGACAGGCCTTGCATGCCGTTGTAGGGCGCGCAGCCCGCGCGCGCGAGGATCGACGGCGCGATATCGATGCTCGAGCACAGTGCCTGGCTGCGTGCGGCGCGGGCATCGGTGGCCGTGCGCGCTGCGGGTTCCGACCAGATCAGCGGCGTGCGGATCAGGCCCTGGTAGTGCAGCGGCCCTTTCCAGAGCAACTGGTGATCGCCGAAGAAGTCGCCATGGTCGCTGGTGAACAGGACCACAGTGTTGCGATCCAGGCCGAGCGCGGCCAGGTGCGCCATCACGCGGCCGATGGTGTCGTCGATATGCGCGATCGAGCCATAGTTCAGCGCCAGCGCTTCGCGGGCCTCGCGCGCCGTGCAGGCGAACATCGCCGGCGTATGCTTGACGGCGCGGCCGGCGTCGCGCTGCGCGTGCATCCAGCGCAGGTGCGGCGGCGCCAGCGCCGGATCGGCGTCGAACGAGAGCGGCAGGGTCATGTCCTCGGGCCGGTACATGTCCCAGAATCGGCCGGGTGGCGTGAACGGGTGATGGGGATCCGGAAACGAACACTGGATCATGAAGGGGGCGTCCTCCTGCGCGTATTGCCCGAGCAGGTCAATGGTGCGATCGCCGATCCATGCCGTGGTCGACAGCGTTTCCGGTACGCGCGTGCGCCAGGCCTGCCGCGCTTCGGCCAACACATAGCCAGGCGTCGGGATGGCATGCTCCTGGCCGCAGGCACGCGCTACTTCGGGATGGCGCTGCTCCAGCCAGCGCCGGTAATGCCCGCCGGCCGTGTCGCCATGGTCGGTCACCAGCTGCACGTCGGCAAAGCCGTAATACGGCAGGGACATGGCGAAGTCAGGATCGTCGCGCCAGGCCGGTCCCCATTCCTGGTCGAAGCGCCCGCTTTCAGGCCGGCGCGCTTCGCCCTCCGTGCGCGGATCGCCGGGACGTGGCCAGACGGGCGCAAGGCCGGTCATGTTCTGCAGATGCGATTTGCCGACCAGCCCCGTGCGATAGCCGGCATCGCGCAACCGCTCGACGAACGTCGTCTGTGACAGCGGCAAGGGAATGCCATTGTGGCGCGCGCCGTGTACCGACGGCATGCGCCCGGTCATCAGCGATGCGCGGTTCGGCATGCAGATCGGCGAGGCCACATAGCAGCGCTCTGCCACCCAGCCGTGGCTGCCGAGCCGGTCGATATTGGGCGTCTGCACCACGGCGTTGCCATAGATGCCGAGATGGTCGGCGCGATGCTGGTCGGTGATGAACAGCAGGAAATTGGGGCGGGCGCTGGCGGGAATGCTGGACGGGGGCATGGCAATGGCGGCTTGCGGGGGATGGAAAAATTATTGCATCGTCCGCGATTCCATTGAAATGATTAATATGGCCTCTGCTATAACCTGAAACTCATACCATGGACTGGACCCAACGGATGCGTATCCGCCAGCTGCATGTGCTGGTGGCGCTACATGAAACCCGCAATGTCAGCCGTACCGCTGCGCGCCTGAACATGACCCAGCCAGCCCTGTCGCGCTGGCTGGCCGAGCTGGAGAGTGAACTGGGGGTGGCGCTGTTCGAGCGGCATTCGCGCGGCCTGGTGCCGACCCGCTTCTGCGAAGCGCTGGTCGTACATGCCCGCACCATCCTCAATGAGATCGAACGCACCCAGGCCACCATTCGCGTGATGGCAGAAGGCGCGGCTGGGCAACTGGCGATCGGCGCGACGCCAACCGTATCGGTCGACCTGCTGCCGTCGGCGATCAGCCGGTTCCGCGAGCGCTTTCCCGATGCCCACCTGACGCTGGCAGAGGGCACCGTCGAAGACATGCTGCCGGCCCTGCGCGAAGGACGGCTGGACTTCGTCATGGGGCGTACCGAAGTGCAGGGCATCGACGGCGCGCTGCGCTGCGACCTGTTATATCCGGAGACCATCCGCGTGATCGCCGGCCCCACGCATCCGCTCGCGCGCAAGCGCAAGGTCGGGTGGGCGGATACGCGCGCCTATACCTGGGTGGGGCCGCCCGTGACCAGCCAGATCCGGCGCGAGCTGGACTACGAACTGGCACTGGCCGGCGAACCCGCCCCATGCGTGCGGATCGAGAGCGCGACGTTGCTTGCCAACGTGTCGCTGCTGCAGCAGGGAGAACTGCTGGCCGTGATGTCAGGCCGGATGGCAGCGTTCTTCAGTCGCCTGGGGCAGGTGGCGATATTGCGGCTGCCATACCGGCGCGAGGGCATGGTCGGCGTGCTCCGGCGCCGGGACACCGAGCAGACGCCGCTGCGGCAGGCGTTCATGGACGCGCTGGCTGCCAGCGCGCACGGATAGTCAGATAGTCAGCAAGGACGCCATCCGGCTACCGCGCCGGTTGCCTCGCATCTGGCTCAGGCCCACTCCCCTCCAGCGCCGCCCCACGCGCCTCCATCGTCCTGCGCGCAATATTGAGCTGGTGGATCTGCGTCGTGCCTTCATACAGCCGGAACAACCGCACATCGCGATAGAAGCGCTCGGCCACGGTGCGTGCCATATACCCGCTGCCGCCGAACACCTGCACCGCGCGGTCGGCCACGCGGCCGGACATTTCGGAGGCGAACAGCTTGCACATCGACGCCTCCATGGTCATGTCCTCGCCGGCGTCGCGCTTGCGCGCGGTGTCGAGCACCAGTGCGCGGGCGGCGTGCAATTCCGTATTGCTGTCGGCGATCATCTGCTGCACCAGCTGGTAGTCCGCGATCGGCTTGCCGAACTGCCGGCGCTGCGCCGCGTAGCGGACCATCTCGTCGACCAGCCGGATGGCGGGCCCCACGCACAGGCCGGCCAGGTTGATGCGCTGCTTGTTGAGCGCCTTCATCGCCGTCTTGAAGCCGACATTGGGTTTGCCGCCGACGATGGCGCTGGCCGGCACGCGGCAGTCCTTCAGGTAGACATCGCCCACCGGCGAGCCGTGCTGTCCCATCTTGCGTTCCGGTTCGCTGGTGCTGAGGCCCGGGGTGCCGCGCTCGATCAGGAAGGCGCTGATGCCATGGGCTCCCGGTGTATCGGGATTGGTGCGGGCGAACACGGTGAACAGGTCGGCGATCGGCGCATTGGTGATAAAGCACTTGCTGCCGTTCAGCACGTAGTGATCGCCGTCTTGCCTTGCGGTGGTTTGCAGTGATGTCGCATCGGAGCCGGCTTCCGGTTCGGTCAGCGCAAAGCAGCCGGTCACCTTGCCGGAGGCCAGTTGCGGCAGGTAGCGCTGCCGCTGCGCTTCGGTGCCGTCGGCCACCAGCGATTCGGAGGCGATCCCGGTATTACCGCCGAAGCGGGCACGGAACACGGTGGCGGCCTGCGAGACCTCGATGTTCACCAACGCCAGCTCCTCGGTGGTCAGCCCTGCGCCACCGTACGCTTCGGGGATGCTGTGGCCGAACAGGCCGAGGCGGCGCATCTGTTCGACCACGGGCTCGGGGATGACATCGGTGCGGTCGATCTCCGCCTCTAGCGGGATGCAGGTTTCGAGCACGAAGCGGCGGATATCGGCAAGCAGCGCTTGCTGGCGGGCGGAGTCGCGGATCATGGAATGTTTCCGGTAGGTTGGATGAGCGTGTGCGGCTACTGTGCCGTGATGCCGGCGGTCTTCAGCACGCCGGTCCATTTCTTGGTTTCCGTGTCCAGGAAGCGGTCGAATGCGGCGGTGGATTGCGGTGCCAGGTCCATGCCGAGTTCGGCCAGGCGGCGTGCCGTGGCGGGGTCCGCGGTGGCCTGCGCGGCGGCCTCGGCCAGCTTGCGCACCACCGCGTCCGGCGTGCCCTGCGGCGCGACCAGGCCGAACCACCCGCCCACTTCATAGCCGGGCAGGCGCGCGGCCTCGGCCACGGTGGGCACGTCGGGCATCACGGCTGAGCGTTTTGCTGAAGTCACCGCCAGCGCGCGCAGCTTGCCGCTTTGCACCTGCTGGCGGGCAATGGCCGAGGTCAGCGCCATCATCGAGACGCGCGCGCCCAGCAGGTCGCTCATGGCCTCGGGCTGGCCCTTGTAGGGCACGTGGGTGAGCTTCACTTGCGTCATCTGCGCCAGCAGTTCGGCCGACAGATGGTTCGAGGTGCCGACGCCCGCGCTGGCGTAGGTCAGCGTGCCGGGCTTGCTGCGCGCGGCGTCGAGCAGTTCAGGCAGTGTGCGCAGCGGCGACGAAGCCGGCACCACGATCACGTTGGGTACGGCACCAATGCCCGCCACCGCGCGGAAGTCCTTGCCGCTCTTGCCCTGGATCGACGGGTTCAGCATCGGCCCGACCACATAGCTGGGGCTGACCGCCAGCAGCGTATAGCCGTCGGCGGGTGACCGGGCGACGAAGTCCGCGCCGATGGCGCCGCCGGCGCCGGTCTTGTTCTCGACGATGACGGGCTGCTTCAGTACCTTGGCCATGTTCTCCGCGGTGATGCGGGTGACGGAGTCGACCACACCGCCCGCCGAGAACGGCACGATGATCCGTATCGGGTGGTCCGGGAAGCGCGCCGCATTGTCAGGGGCGGCCAGCACTGGCAGCGGCATCAGCGCGGCGCAGGCCAGCATGCCGGCAGCGAGCCGGCGCAACGGTTGGATGGCATCCATCTTGTCTCCTTGGGTTGCCTGCGCCGGGGGATTTCCCGCGGCGCGGTTTCATGCGGGCCTCTGGCGGGCCGCTTGTCATGCCGGCGACATCGCCGGCAGAGTGCATTGCTGCGTCCTGCCGGCTAGCGCGCGCAGCTCAGTTCGATCTGCCGCACTGCCTCGCGCAGCCTTGGCGCCACCTCGCGCTCCAGCATGTTGTCGCGGTTGCGCGATGCGGCGATGGTGCAGTTCAGCGCAAACGGGTCTTCGTGCAGCGACTGGCGCACGGGTGCCGCGATCGCGTGGATCTCTGGCCGCCACTCGCCGCGGCTCAGGCAGTAGCCGTGGGCGCGGAAATGCTTCTGGTCGTCCGCCCACATCTGGCGCTCAACGTTGAAGCGCTCCGGATCGTCCACGCGCAGCCGGTTCAGCAGTGCCGTGCGCTCGTCTGCGCTGCAGGCCAGCAAGATCGCGCGGCCGATCGCGCTGGCCAGCAGCGGCCGGGTGCTGCCGATGTCCGGCTGGTAGAGGTTGCCGGGATCCAGCCGGCAACTGTCCACGTACACCACCGACAACCGCTCGCGCATGCCCAGGTTCACCGTGCAGCCGGTTTCCCGTGCAATGGCCTCCATATAAGGCCGCGCCACCTGGCGGATCGCCAGCCCGGCCAGCATCGGGTAGGCCAGCGCCAGCACGCCGGCGCCCAGCCGGTACTTCTGGTTGCCGGGCACGCGGCTCAGGAAGCCGAGCAGCCCCAGCGTGTAGGTCAGCCGCGACACCGTCGCCTTGGGCAGCCCCGTGCGCGCCACGATGTCCTGGTTGCCCAGCACCGGGCTGGACGGCGTGAAGGCACGCAGCACCTCCAGCCCGCGCGCCAGGTTGGTGGCGAACTGGCGGTCGGTGGCCAGTGCATCCTCGCTGGCCAGGCCGGGCAGGGGCAGGTGTTCCGGGTTGCGGTCCATGCTGTGCGGTGGTTGCTTGGGTTCCATGCTGGGATCCGGGAATGGGGGCGTCAATGTTGTAGCACGACAGTTCCGCACAGCGAAACCGTGCTTGCATCCGGGCAAGCCGCCTGCCACCTTGCAGCAGACGCCAATGCCGCCGGAGGCCCGCCATGCAAGACCAGGACACACACGCTGTATCGCCAGACGCACACTGCACAGGCCCACTGGCCGGACTGCGCATCCTGGACATGGCCACCGTGGTGGCCGGCCCGTTTTCCGCCACGCTGTGTGCCGACATGGGCGCCGATGTGGTCAAGCTGGAGCTGCCCGACGGCAGCGATCCGCTGCGCGGGCTTGAACCGGTTACCGAGGACCACGCCCTGTACTGGAAGGTGACCAACCGCGGCAAGCGCGGCATCTCGCTCGACGTGCGCACGCCGCGCGGCCGCGAGATCTTCCTGCGCTTGCTGCCCCAGTTCGATGTGCTGGTCGAGAACTTCCGCACCGGCACGCTCACGCGCTGGGGGCTGGATCTCGACACCCTCCATGCGGCCAACCCGAAGCTGATCGTGCTGCGGCTGACCGGCTTCGGCCAGACCGGGCCCGATGCGGCGCGGCCCGGCTTTGCCCGCATCTTTGAAGCCAGGAGCGGCTTCACCAACCTGGCGGGCACCGCGCAGAGCGGACCGATGCATATGAACTACCCGGTGGGGGACATGATCGCCGGGCTGTTCGGCGCGTTTGCGATTGCCACTGCGGTGGCAGAGCAGCGCGCCAGGCCCGGCCAGCGCGGCCGCGAGATCGACCTGGCCGCCACCGAGGCGTTGTTCCGCCTGCTGGATCCGCTGGCCATCGAATATGAACAGTTGGGGCATGTGCGCCAGCGCGCCGGCAACCGCACCACCTACGCGGCGCCGTCCAACATGTACCGCACCGCGGACGAGATCTGGGTCACGGTAGTGGCCTCCTCCGACGCCACCTTCCGCCGGCTGGCCGAGGCCATGGGCGCACCGCAACTGGCGCAGGCGCCGGAATACGCCACCAACGCCGGGCGCGTGCGCAATATCGAAGCGCTGGACGGCAGCATTGCCGAATGGTTTGCCGCGCAGCCCTATGCCGCCGTGGCGGCCCGGCTGGAGCAGTGCCAGGTGCCATTCAGCAAGGTATTCAGCATCGCCGATATCGTCGACGACCCGCAGATGGCGGCGCGCCAGGCCATCGTGCGGCTGCCCGATCCGGACCTGGGCTCGGTGCCGGCGCCATGCGTGGTGCCGCGCTTCTCGGGCTATGCGCCGCCGTCACCGCGTACCGGGCCGGATGTGGGCGAACACAATGCCGAGGTCTATGGGCGGCTTGGTATCGGGGATGAGGAGCTGGTCCGGCTGCGGGCGGAGGGCGTGGTCTGACACACCGGGCGCGAAGGCTCACTCCCCAGTCATCAGCGCCGAGAAGTCCCCCACGATCTGCCGCAACAGCCGTGCCGCCGGCGGCGACAACACCCGGCCCTGGCGCGACACGGTCTGGATTTCCCCCTGGTAAAGCAGGGGGTTTTTCATTGGCAGCGACACCACGGGCGCCTCGTTAAGCTGGTTCCACAAGGCCAGGCGCGTACACAGGACGTAGCCAAGCCCCGCCGCCGCGAAGTGCCCCAGCGCATTGAATGACGAGGTGGTCAGCAGCGACTGCAGGCGCACGCCCTCGCTGATCTCTGCGGCCTCGATGTGCTGGCGCACGCCGAAGGTCCGGTGCAGGGTGGCGCCAGGGTAGGGCAGCAGGTCCTGCAGGTCCAGCGGCCGGCCCAGCTGCGCCAGCGGGTGCGAGGCCAGCACCTGGGTCTGGATCGGCATCGGATGGGCGTGGTGGCAGCGCAGCCGCGCGTCCTTGGGGGGCTGGAACACCAGCCCGATATGGGCGCTGCCATCGACAATGCGCTGCACGATCTCGTCGGTGCTGCCCACCGACAGGTCCACCGTGATGCCCGGGTGGGCCAGCATGAAGGTGCGCAGGCTATGGCGCATCAGCCATTCGACGAAACCTTCGCCCGCCACGATGTCGATATGGCCGCGCGCCACCTTCTGGATGCTGTCGAGTTCGGCCAGCAACTGCTGCTTCTGGTTGTTCTGGTTGCGCACGTAGGCGGCCAGCAGATCGCCCGCCTCGGTGGCAACCACGCCGCGGCCGTGCCGCTCCAGCAGGCGCGTGCCGCAGTCTTTCTCCAGCACGGCGATGGCCCGGCTGACGGCTGAGGGGTCCATGTCGAGGACTTCGGCGGCGCCGCGGACCGAGCCGCTGTCGAGCACCTGCATGAAGTAACGCACGCGCCGCGTGTCAAGTTTGTCGTCCATCGAAAGCACGTGTCACTCCGGTTGAGCGTTGCATTGAATGCAACAAGTTTCCCATATCACGATCATTGATGAAACGCTCAGGCGCCGGAATACTAGCCCGATCCTTCGGTAAGCGGTCAAGATCGAACCGGAATGCCGAAGAGAGCACGTTTGTGCGACATAAGCAGCCTTCCCGCGGAGACACCCGATGACCAACCCCATTGCCCAGCCGGCGCTTGCGTCCGCTTCCCCGATTGCCGCCGTCACCGGCAGTGGCAAGGTACGACTGGCCGTTGTCACGCTGGTCGTGGTGGCGATTGCCGAAACCATTGGCGCGGTGCAGTTCAAGCTGGGGCCCGGCAAGGTCGTGCTGATGCCGATGCTGTGGGCGCTGCTGATGGCCGCGGCGTGGGGCATCGCGGCCCGGAACGTGCCGCGCGCGGTGCGCATCGACGCGCCGCTGCAATCGCTTGCCACCGGGCTGCTCAATGCCGGGCTGCTGCTGTTCGTGGTGAAGCTCGGCCTGACCGTGGGCGGCGCGCTGCCGCAGCTCAAGGGCGCAGGCTGGGCGCTGTTGTTCCAGGAGTTCGGGCACGCGCTCGGGACACTGGCGCTGGGCCTGCCGCTGGCCTTGCTGCTGGGCATCAAGCGCGAGGCCGTCGGCGCGACCTTCTCGGTCGGGCGCGAGGGCAATATCGTCATCATCGGCGAGAAATACGGCATGGCGTCGCCGGAAGGCCGCGGCGTGCTGGCCGAGTACATCACCGGCACCGTGCTGGGCGCGCTCTTCATCGCGGTGCTGTCGGGGTTTGTCAGCAGCCTGGGCATCTTCGATCCGCGTTCGCTGGCCATGGGTGCCGGCGTGGGCTCGGGCAGCCTGATGGCGGCGGCCGTCGGCGCCATCGTCGCGCAGCACCCCGGGCAGGCTTCCGAGATCATGGCGATTGCCGCGGCGTCGAACCTGCTGACCTCGGTGGCCGGCTTCTACTTCACGCTGTTCCTGTCGCTGCCGCTGTGCTCATGGCTGTACGGCAAGCTGGAGCCGGTACTGGGCCGCTTCTCGCGCCGTGACGCCATGCGCGAGGTGCGGGACGTCAAGCTCGATGGCGCGCTGGCGCACGGCACCTCGGCGCGGGATGCCGCCCTGGGCTGGTTCCTGGTTGGTGCCGGCGTGCTGATCGGCAACAAGCTGTCATACAACGTGCCGGTGTCGGTATCGCTCAAGGGCATCCTGGTAGCCATTGCCATCGTGGTGGCCTGCGACCTGCTCAAGCGCGTGTTCCCGCGCGTGCCGCTGCTGCTGACGATGTCGGTGGTGGTCACGCTGATCGGCGTGCCGGGGATGTTCCCGTTCTCCGACGCCGTCATCGCCATGACGGAAAAACTCAACTTCATGACCTTCACCACGCCGGTGCTGGCGCTGGCGGGCTTCTCGGTGGCCAAGGACCTGCCGGTGTTCCGGCTGCTCGGCTGGCGCATCGTGGTGGTGTCGCTGACGGCCACGGCCGGCACCTTCCTCGGCGCCACGCTGATTGCCGAGTTCTTCCACTGAATCCCACCCGTAGCAGAGATTACCCATGTACCGCGACCCCGATATTGCCGACGACATCCGCCAGGACATGCTGGCCTGGCGCCGCGACATCCACGCTGTTCCGGAAACCGCATTCGAAGAACACCGCACCGCTGGCATCGTGGCGCAGGCGCTGGGTTTGATGGACATCGAAGTGCAGCGGGGACTGGCGACGACGGGCGTGGTCGGCACGCTGCGCAACGGCGATGGCCCCAGCATCGCGCTGCGCGCGGACCTGGATGCGCTGAACATGCAGGAGCTGGGCAAGGCCGCCCACGCTTCCACCTGCGCGGGCAAGATGCACGCCTGTGGCCACGACGGCCATACCGCCATGCTGCTGGGTGCGGCCGCGCACCTGTCGCGCAACCGCGATGCCTTCCGCGGCACGGTGCATTTCGTGTTCCAGCCCGCCGAAGAGAATGAAGGCGGCGGCCGCGTGATGGTGGAAGATGGCCTGTTCGACCAGTTCCCGGCCGATGCCGTCTATGGCATGCACAACTTCCCCCAGTTGCCACGCGGCAAGTTCGCCATCCGCGCCGGCACCATGACCGCGTTCCTGGACAACTTCGAGATCGTCATCACCGGCAAGGGCGCGCATGGCGCCCAGCCGCACCACGGCATCGATTCCGTGGTCGTGTCCGCGCACCTGATCACCGCGCTGCAGACCATTGCCAGCCGCCGCACCGATCCCACCGATTCGGTCGTGGTCAGCATCACGCAGATCCACGGCGGCGATACCTGGAACGTGCTGCCTGAGTCGGTGGTGCTGCGCGGCACCATCCGCACGCTGAACCCCGCCGTGCGGGATCGCACGCAGACGGCGATGCGGCAGATCTGCGAGGGCGTGGGCACGACCCACGAGGCGCGGATCGCGATTGACTACCGCCCCGGCTACCCCGGCGTGGTCAACACCCCCGCCGAGACCGACGCCGCCATTGCCGCCGCCGCGCAACTGGTGGGCGCCGACAACGTGAAGACCGATATCAAGCCGGCAATGGGATCGGAGGACTTCGCCTTCATGCTGGAAAAGCGCCCCGGCGCTTATATCGGCATCGGCGCCGGCGAGAGCGCGGAAGACCCGCCCCTGCACAATCCCTACTATGACTTCAACGACAGGATCCTGCCGCTGGGCGCGGCGTATTGGGTGGCGCTGGTCGCGCAGCAATTGCCGGCCAGATGATCCGCGCCCGTCAGGACCTGCGGGCTGCTTGCGCGAACACGTTCAGGAAGCCCAGCGCGGGCTGCGCGCCGGTGTGCGCTTCGATGGCGGCAGCCAGCACCGGCGCCGGCAGCCAGGGATAGGGCAGCGCCGCCTGCAGGGCCGCCAGCGTGACCGCGCCGGGATCGGCGATCGTGTCCATCCGTTCGATATGGATATGCAGGCTGGCGATACGGTACGTGCCGTCATCGCCGGCGGCAAAGCCCCAGCGGTAATGGCCCTTGCCGACGCGCAAGGCGCTGGCCGCGGTTTCCCGCATCACCACCAGCCAGGGGATCGTCATGGCGTTGCCGTCCAGCGCGGCCGCAACGTCGCCGATGTAGTAGGTCCGGCAGCGGTCGAACGTCTTCGCAAACTCGCTGACCAGCGTCGAGGCAATGGCATCCGCGCCTTCGGCCTTGGGCGGAAAGCTGATGGAGTCGGTATCGATCGAGAAGGTCAGCGACGCATCCGGAGCAAAGGCTTCGTGGATCAGCGCCGGGCGGTTGTTGTCCTTGGCCTCGACGTATTGGGCCAGCCGGGCTTTGGCGGTGGCGAGCGGGATTGTGTTCATGCTGGACTCGGGGGTATGGGTTGAAAGGCGGGGCGGCCAGGGTGTTGCGGCGAGTTTGTTAGAATTTGGCACAAAGCTTGTATCAAAAGCTAAGTGGACATACCGCCGATGGCAACGACTCCTGCAAATAAGAACCTGACCGTAACGCATCCGGCGTGCCTGGTCGACGGCTCGGACCGTGAATTCCGGCACCTGGTGAATGGCCTGCTGCCGTTTGCCGCGCGCCTGCTGTCCGTGCGCGACGGCTTTGGCAGCCTGATCGGCCTGACGGGGGTCCAGTACTCGCTGATCCGCTCGATCCTGCACCTGTCGCAGCAAGGCGAGGTGACGGTCAACCAGCTCGCCGACCATCTGCACCTGAGCGGCCCGTTCATCACCATCGAGACCGGCAAGCTCAAGAAGCTGGGGCTGATCGACAAGAAGGCCCATCCCGAAGACAAGCGCAAGATGCGTCTGACCATCACCGCCGCCGGGACCCGTCTGCTCAATGAACTGCTGCCGGTGCAGCAGCAGATCAACGACGTATTGTTCGACGGCGTTTCCCGCACCGAATTCAAGGTGCTGTGCTCGGTGGTCGACCGGCTGGTCGCCAACGGCGATCGCGCCGCGCTGGATCTCGAACATCTGCAGGCGCGCCGGCAGAAGGGCTAGTGCGCGGCCCACTGCACCGTGCCGACATCGATGCCCTCCTGGTGCATCTCCCATAGCGGGCTCAGTTCACGCAGGCGGGTAACGGTCTCGCTGACCTGCCGGATGACCTCGTCCACCTCTGCCTCGGTGGTGTAGCGCCCAAGCGTAAAGCGGATCGAGCTATGTGCCAGCTCGTCGCTGCGGCCCAGCGCCCGCAGCACGAACGAGGGCTCCAGTGAAGCCGAGGTGCAGGCCGAGCCCGACGACACCGCCACGTCCTTGATGCCCATGATCAGCGATTCGCCTTCGACATAGTTGAAGCTGATGTTCAGGTTGTGCGGGATACGGTGCGCCAGGCTGCCGTTGACGTAGACCTCGTCCAGCCGCGACAGCCCCGCCAGCAGCCGGTCGCGCAACGCGCCCACGCGGCGCGCTTCCTCCGCAAGTTCCAGCTTTGCCAGCCTGAAGGCCTCTCCCATGCCCACGATCTGGTGCGTTGGCAGGGTGCCTGAGCGCATGCCGCGCTCATGCCCGCCGCCGTGGATCTGCGCCTCGATGCGGATGCGCGGCTTGCGCCGCACGTAGAGCGCGCCGATGCCTTTCGGGCCATAGACCTTGTGCGCCGTCACGGTGAGCAGGTCGATCTTCAGGGTATCCAGGTCGATGGCGATCTTGCCGGCGGCCTGCACCGCATCGCAATGGAACACCACCCCCGTCGCGCGGCATAGCTCGCCGATCTGCGCAACTGGCTGGATCACGCCGATCTCATTGTTGACCATCATCACCGAAACCAGGATGGTGTCCGGCCGCATGGCCGCTCGCAGCGCGTCAAGGTCGACCAGGCCGTCGGTGCCGACGTCGAGATAGGTCACCTCAAAGCCCTGCCGCTCCAGTTCGCGGCAGGTATCGAGCACCGCCTTGTGCTCGGTCTTGACCGTGATGATGTGGTTGCCCTTGCCGCGATAGAAATGCGCCGCGCCCTTGATCGCCAGGTTGTTGCCCTCGGTCGCGCCGGAGGTCCAGATGATCTCGCGCGGGTCCGCATTCAGCAGCGCCGCCACATGCGCGCGTGCGGTCTCGACCGCCTCTTCCGCCTGCCAGCCGTAGTAGTGGCTGCGCGATGCGGGGTTGCCGAACTGCTGGTGCAGGTAGGGAACCATCTTCTCGACGACCCGGGTGTCGACCGGTGTCGTCGCGCTGTAGTCCATGTAGATCGGAAGGGTGTTCGGCTCGGATTGCATGGCGCTCATTCCTGGAGGCGGATGTGGGGACGACCGTGGGCAAAGCGTACCCGCTGGTCAAGGAAAGTGGGGCCGAGTCTAGCACCGGGTAGCGGCCGTTCGCGGCAGCGCCATGCTGCCGGTAGGGTTGCTTGACGCGCGGACAGCTGCAATTCAGGCCGCGTGGCGCCACCTGTCCGCTAGCCGGAAAAACTTGTCCAGCAACGGTTTCCGGATTTCATTGAGTCGCCTCGGGAGCTGTCCGGCTCCGCACTCTAGGGTTTCCACCAACTTGAATGCCGTTGTTTTATAGCATTCAATAAAACCTAAGTTACAAAGGTAAATAAACAAAATAACAGGTTTGGTGACAACACTTGCGTAGGAGTCGTGATGGCTGAGTCATCTGTCGGTCAGGGCGTCAATGTGGACGCCGAAGCGCAGCGCCGCTTCAGAAATGCGTTGGCGATGTTTGCAACAGGCGTCGCCGTGATTACCGCGCCGCGCGAAGAAGGGCTGCCGGTCGGCATCACGGTGGCGTCGTTCAACTCGGTATCGCTGGACCCGCCGCTGGTGCTGTTCTCGGTGGACCGCCGCTGCCTGAGCCTGGGCGACCTGCGCAGCGCGCGGCGCTATGCCGTCAACGTGCTGGGCGAGGCGCAGCAGGATATCTCGAACCGCTTCGCCAGGGCCAATTCCGGCAAGTGGGAAGGCATCGGTTTCAGCAAGCGCAACGAGGACAGCCACGTGCTGCTGCCGGACGCGCTGGCCACCTTCGAGTGCGAGCCCTATGCCATGCACGACGGCGGCGACCACGTGATCTTTATCGGGAGGGTGCTTCGCCATCAGGCCCGCCAGGACGGCCGGCCACTCATCTTCTTTGGCGGCAAGTACCGGGCACTGGAAGACAGCCCGGCCGCCGCCTGAATCCACAAGAACAGACAGTCAGCACAGGAGAACGACATGATCAAGACCGGTAACCAGCACATCGCCATGCTGCGCGATGGCCGCGAGGTGTACCTGGACGGCAAGCGGGTGACAGATGTCACCAGCCACCCGGCCTTCCGCAATTCGATCCGCAGCTACGCCAACCTCTACGACTTCCAGGCGCAGCCGGGCAATATCGACAAGATGACCTTCCAGCCGGCGGGCACCGACCGGCGCGTCAGCCGGATCTGGGAGCTGCCGGCCAGCTACAACGAACTGGTCGAACGCCGCCAGATGCTGGAAGCCTGGACCGAACTGCACTACGGCTTCATGGGCCGCTCGCCCGACCACGTGGCTTCCTGCATCTCGGGCATGTACATGGGCATCGATGTCTTCGAGCAGGCCGATCCGGCACGTGCCGGCGCGCTGCGCGACTACTACCGCTATGCCCGCGACAACGACCTGTTCCTCACCTATGTGATCGTCAACCCGCAGGCCAACCAGTCCAAGTCCGCGCACGAGCAGGAAGACAAGTACCTGGCGGTGGGCATCGTCGACCAGGACGCGGAGGGCATCACCGTGCGCGGCGCCAAGATGCTGGCGACCAGCGGCATCATGGCCAACGAGGTCTTCTGCAGCTGCATCCAGCCGCTGCGCGAGGGCGACGAGATGTATGCGCTGTCCTTCGCGGTGCCGATGAACACCAAGGGCCTGAAGGTGATGTCGCGCAAGTCGTATGAAGCCAATGCCACCTCGGTGTTCGACAACCCGCTGGCCAGCCGCTTTGACGAGAACGACGCGGTGCTCTATTTCGACGACGTCAAGGTGCCGTGGGAGCGCATCTTCGTCGCGGGCGACGTGGGCTTGTGCGCCAGGCAATTCCACGCCACGCCGGCGCACGTCTACCAGAACTACCAGTGCCAGGTGCGGCTGATGGTGAAGCTGCGTTTCCTGGTGGGCCTGGCGCACCGCATCACCGAGATCAACGGCACCAACAGCTTCCCGCAGGTCAGGGAAATGCTGGGCCAGCTCGCCGCCGAAGCAGGCATGGTCGAGGCCTGGGTCTACGGCATGGAGGCCAAGGGCCAGGTCGGCAAGCATGGCTACTTCGTGCCGGACCGCAGCATGCTGTACGGCTCGCAGGTGGTGACCCAGCAGCTCTACGGCAAGGTGCTGGCCACGCTGCGCGAGCTGGCCGGCGGCGGCATGATCATGCTGCCGTCGAGCATCGAGGATTTCGCCAATCCGTCGCTCGCCGGGATCATCGCCAAGACGCAGAAGTCGCCGGTGTGCAGCCCGGAAGAGCGCGTCAAGTTCTTCAAGCTCGCCTGGGACGCGGTCGGCTCCGAGTTTGCGTCGCGCCACAACCAGTACGAGATGTTCTATGCCGGCGCCACCTTTGTCACCAAGGGGCATGCCTATCGCACCTACGACTGGCAGAACGCATCCGGCCTGGTCGACAACATGCTCGGCAGCTATTCCCTTGAAAGCGAACTGGCCAAGCTGCCGCAGGCCGCCTGACTTTCCGCACCTTTCCCAATTCCCGCATCGAACACGGAGATCGACATGGCAATCACCAAACTTCACGACGAGTTCCACACCCTGGACCTGGAGTCCGGCTGGGAGGTCCCCCACGGCTATCCGTCGGGTATCCAGCAGAAGATCCTGTCCGGCTCGCTGGACGAGAACGGCCGCAGCGGCAGCCGTACGCGCCTGCTGCGTTTCCAGCCCGGCGTGTTCACCACCTCGCCCTTCGTGCATGAGTACTGGGAAGAGGTCTACCTGCTCAGCGGCGACCTGACCGTCGGCAACGACGCCAATGGCAAGGGCGGCGAGGCCTTCGTCCCCAACACCTACGCCTGCCGCCCGCCCGGCGCCTTCCATGGCCCGTTCAAGTCAGACGGCGGCTGCATGCTGCTGGAGATCCACTACTACGACCCGGCCTGATCATGGAAGCGACTATCGCAACCGCGCAGCGCCAGCTTGCCGCGGGCAGCGCCAACGCGCTGTCCCTGCTGGCGTCATGCGTCGAACGTATCTGCAATCCAGGCGGCGAGGGCGCGCGCGTATTCCCGCATGGCGTGAGCATGGCGGCGCGCAAGCAGGCCCAGGCCAGCGACATGCTGCGCGAGCAGGGCGTGGCCGGCCCGCTGGCGGGCGTGCCGGTGTCCGTGAAGGACCTGTTCGACGTGCAGGGCGACGTGACTCGCGCCGGCGCACGTGTGCTGCCGGAGCGTGCGGCCAGTGCCGACGCGCCGGTCATTGCGCGCTTGCGTGCGGCGGGGGCGGTGTTTGTCGGGCGTACCAATATGACCGAGTTCGCCTACTCGGGCGTCGGCATCAATCCGCACTACGGCACGCCACGCAATCCCTACGACCGGCAGGCGGGCCGCATTCCCGGTGGCTCGTCGTCGGGGGCTGCGGTGTCGGTGACCGACGGCATGGCCCTGGCCGCGATCGGCTCCGACACCGGCGGTTCGTGCCGGATCCCGGCCGCGTTGTGCGGCATCGCCGGCTTCAAGCCCACGGCGCGGCGCGTGCCGCTGCAGGGCACGGTGCCGTTGTCGCCCAGCTATGACTCGGTGGGCTGCCTGGCCAACACTGTGGCGTGCTGCGCCGCAGTTGATGCCGTGATGGCGGGCGAGGTGCCGCCCGCGGGGCCGGCGCCGCTGGCAGGGCTGCGCCTGGCGGTGCCCACCGGCCTGGTGCTGGAAGGCATGTCGGACGAGGTGGCCGAGGTCTTCAGCCGCACGCTGCGCCGGCTGTCCGCGGCGGGCGCGCTGCTGCAGGACGTGAGCTTCGACAGCTGGGACCAGCTGGCCGGCATCGGCGCGAACGGCGGCCTGGTCGCAGCGGAAGCCAGTGCCTGGCACGGCAGCCTGCTGGCTGAGCAGGCCGATCGATATGACCCGCGCGTGCTGTCGCGCATCCGGCTGGCTGACGGGCAGCGTGCCGCCGACTACCTGCGCATGCTGCAGCGCCGGGGCGAGCTGTGCCGGCAGGCCGATGCCGAGCTGGCGGGATTCGATGCCGTGGTCCTGCCCACCGTGCCGGTCGTGGCGCCGCGCATCGCGGACCTGGACGACGACGAAGCCTTCTTCAGCACCAACCGGCTGCTGCTGCGCAACCCGGCTATCGCCAACATGCTCGACCTGTGCGCGCTGTCGGTCCCGTGCCATCGCCTGGGCGACGCACCGGTGGGGCTGATGCTGTTAGGGCGCCACCTGTCCGACCGCAGGCTGCTGGCCATCGGCATGGGCATCGAGGGGGCATTGCGGCACGAGCGGGGTTGAGCCCCCGCAGCAGTACAGAAGTACCCATAACTACAGTGGAGACAACAATGCCTGATATCCGTACCGGCGCCGCCGTACTGGCCTGCGCCACCCTGTTCGCGGCGACTGCTTCTGCAGCCGACCCGGCCCCCATCAGCGACGGCGTGGTCAAGATCGGTGTGCTGACCGACATGTCGTCGATCTTTTCCGATATCGGCGGCAAGGGCTCGGTGGTGGCCGCGCAGATGGCCGTGGACGATTTCGGCGGCAAGGTGCTGGGCGCCCCCATCCAGGTGGTCAGCGCCGACCACCAGAACAAGACCGACGTCGCCGCCACGCTGGCGCGCGGCTGGTTCGACAACCAGAAGGTCGACGTGATCCAGGACGCCCTGCCGTCCTCGGTCGCGCTGGCGGTATCCAACCTGGGCAAGCTCAAGCACAAGATCGTCATCGCCAGCGGTGCCGGCACCACGCGCCTGAGCAATGAAGACTGCTCGCCCTACACCATCCAGTATTCGTACGACACCTACGCCTTTGCCGCCAACACGGTCAAGGCACTGGCCCGGCGCGGCGACCACAGCTGGTACTTCCTGACGGTCGACTACGCCCTGGGCGCGTCGCTGGAGAAGGACGGCACCGAGGCGCTGTCCAGTGTCGGCGGTACCCTGAAGGGCAAGGCCAGGCATCCGATCAACTCCGCCGACCTGTCGTCCTACCTGCTGCAGGGACAGTCCTCGGGCGCGAAGGTGATCGGCCTGGCCAACGCGGGCGCCGACACGGTCAATGCGATCAAGACCGCCGCGGACTTCGGCATCAACACCGCGGGCAAGCAGAAGCTGGCGGGGCTTCACATGTTTATCAGCGATATCCACAGCCTGGGGCTGCAAGCCGCGCAGGGCATGACGCTGACCACATCGTTCTACTGGGATCGCGACGACGCCACGCGCGCCTGGTCGCAACGCTTCTTCGACAAGACCGGGCGCATGCCGACCCTGGTGCATGCCGGCGTGTATTCGTCGACCACGCATTACCTGAAGGCGATCCAGGCCGCGCGAACCGACGACAGCGATGCCGTGCTGGCCCGCATGCGCGAGACCCCGGTCAATGACTTCTTTGCGAAGAACGGCACGATCCGCGCCGACGGCCTGATGGTGCACGACATGTACCTGGTCGAAGTGAAGCGGCCGCAGGAGTCCAAGCGCCCTTGGGACTACTACAAGATCAAGAGCGTGATTCCCGCGAGCGAAGCGTTCCGCCCGCTCAGCGCAAGCACTTGCCCGCTGGTCAGGAAGTAAGCCCACATCCCTCATCGAGGCCGGCATTCCAGCCGGCACTCCACCCCATTGCAGAGAGCAACCGATCATGCAGACCCTTACCTTTGAACTCGACAGCTGCCAGGGCAAGTCGCAGCGCACCGTCACCATCCATCAGCTCATCGTGGCGGGATGGACCGGGCGCGACGTCGAAGCCATGGAAGCCCATATCCGCGAACTGGAGGAGTTGGGCGTGAAGCGCCCGCCCTATACGCCGGTGTTCTATCGCGTCGCTGCGCAACGCCTGGGGCCGGCCCCGGAGATCCAGGTCAGTGGCGAGGCCAGCAGCGGGGAAGCCGAGTTCCTGCTGGTCCGGGACGGCGATGAAATCCTGGTGGGCATTGCCTCGGACCATACCGACCGCGAAGCCGAGACCTACGGCATCACCGTGTCCAAGCAGATGTGCGAGAAGCCCTGCGCCCCGGCCTTGTGGCGCCTTGCCGAGGTGGAAGGCCACTGGGACCGGCTGATGCTGCGCTCCTACGCCACCATCGACGGCGAGCGCGTGCTGTACCAGGAAGGTCCGGTGACCGCCATGCGCTCTCCTGCGGACCTGCTGCAGCGCTTCAGCGGCCATGGTGGCGACTTTGGCGAAGGCTCGGCCATGCTGTGCGGCACGCTGCCCGCGATCGGCGGCATCCGCCCGGCCGAGCGCTTCGAGATCGAGCTGGAAGACCCGGTGCTGGGGCGCACGCTGCGCCACGCCTACGCGGTCGCGGCGCTGCCCGTGGCGGGCTAAGCATGCCGCGCGATTCCAACCGAAGCGGCAGCGCCACGGAGTCAAGGCCATGCACCACGACCTGATACTAGAGACCCGCAACCTCGGCAAGGCCTTCCGCGGCTTTACCGCGGTGAGCGATGTCAACCTGCAAGTCCGCCGCGGGTCGATCCATGCATTGATCGGCCCCAACGGCGCAGGCAAGACGACTTGCTTCAACCTGCTCACCAAGTTCCTGGAGCCGACCACCGGCACTATTCTTTTCAACGGCATCGACATCACCCGCGAAAAACCCGCGCAAATCGCGCGGCGGGGCATGATCCGCTCGTTCCAGATCTCGGCGGTGTTCCCGCACCTGACGGTGATGGAGAACGTGCGCATCGGGCTGCAGCGGCAGCTGGGCACGGCCTACCAGTTCTGGCGCAGCGAGCGCTCGCTCGATGTGCTCAACGACCGCGCCATGGAGCTGCTCGAGCAGGTCGGTCTGACCGAGTTCGCGCAAACGCTGACGGTGAACCTGCCGTACGGGCGCAAGCGCGCGCTGGAGATCGCCACCACGCTGGCGATGGAGCCCGAGCTGATGCTGCTCGATGAACCCACCCAGGGCATGGGCCACGAGGACGTGGACCGCGTCACGCAGCTGATCAAGAAGGTCTCGGCGGGCCGCACCATCCTGATGGTGGAGCACAACATGAGCGTGGTCTCGTCGATCGCGGACAAGATCACGGTGCTGCAGCGTGGCGCGATCCTGGCCGAAGGCCCGTATGCGGAAGTGTCCAGGGACCCGCGCGTGATGGAGGCCTACATGGGCACCGCCGACGCGGAACTGCAGGGCGCGCACTGAGCCGGGAGACCAACGAGATGACCTCATTGAACACACGCGCCAATACACCCGCGCTCGAGCTCAAGGACCTGCACGCCTGGTACGGCGAATCGCACATCCTGCACGGCGTGAACCTGACCGTGAACCGCGGCGAAGTGGTCACGCTGCTGGGCCGCAACGGCGCCGGACGCACCACCACGCTGCGCGCGATCATGGGCCTGACCGGGGCGCGCAAGGGCTCGATCAAGGTCGACGGCCACGAGACCATCAGCCTGCCGACGCACAAGATCGCGCACTACGGCATCGGCTATTGCCCCGAAGAGCGCGCCATCTTCTCCAGCCTCTCATGCGAAGAGAACCTGATGCTGCCGCCGGTGCTGAAGGGCGCCGACACCAGCAAGGGCATGAGCGAGACCGAACTCTACGAGATGTTCCCGAACCTGAAGGAGCGCCGCCAGAGCCAGGGCACGCGTCTTTCCGGCGGCGAGCAGCAGATGCTGGCGGTCGGGCGCATCCTGCGCACCGGCGCCAACCTGCTGCTGCTCGATGAAATCTCGGAAGGGTTGGCACCGGTGATCGTGCAGGCGCTTGCGCGCATGATCCTGATGCTCAAGCAGAAGGGGTACACGGTGGTGATGGTGGAGCAGAACTTCCGCTTTGCCGCGCCGCTGGCTGACCGCTTCTACGTGATGGAGCACGGCAGCATCGTCGAGCGCTTCGCGGCCAGTGAGCTGCAGGCCAGGATGCCGGTGCTGCATGAACTGCTGGGCGTATAAGGAGCGACTCATGAATCTGTTTGAAATCCCGCTCCCGGCGCTGCTGTCGCAGTTGTTGCTCGGGCTCGTCAACGGCGCCTTCTACGCCATGCTGAGCCTGGGGCTGGCGGTCATCTTCGGGCTGCTGAATGTCATCAACTTTGCGCACGGCGCGCTCTTCATGCTGGGTGCGGTGCTGGCGTGGGCCGGCATGGCCTATGCCGGCCTCAGCTACTGGGTGATGCTGCTGTTGTCGCCGCTGGTGGTTGCCGCGCTGGGCGTGGGGATCGAGAAGACCATGCTGCGCTGGATCTACAAGCTCGACCATATCTACGGCCTGCTGCTGACGCTAGGCATCACGCTGGTGATCGAAGGCATCTTCCGCTCGGTCTATGGCGTGTCCGGGCTGCCCTATGCACCGCCCGAGGCGCTGCAGGGCGCCTCCGACCTCGGCTTCATGCGCTTGCCCAACTACCGCGTGTGGGTGGTCGGGGCATCGCTGGCGGTCTGCCTGTCGACGTGGTACGTGATCGAGAAGACCAGGCTGGGCGCCTACCTGCGCGCCGGCACCGAGAACGCCAAGGTGGTCGAGGCGTTCGGCGTCAACGTGCCGCGGATGGTGACGCTGACCTATGGCTTCGGCGTGGCGCTGGCCGCGTTTGCCGGGGTGCTGGCGGCGCCCGTCATGCAGGTATCGCCGCTGATGGGGCAGAACCTGATCATCGTCGTGTTCGCGGTGGTGGTGATCGGCGGCATGGGCTCGATCATGGGCGCGATCCTGACCGGCCTGGGGCTGGGCGTGATCGAGGGGCTGGCCAAGGTGTTGTACCCGGAAGCATCTTCCACCGTTGTCTTCGTCATCATGGTGGTGGTGCTGTTGTTGCGCCCGGCAGGGCTGTTCGGAAAGGAGAAGTGATGAGCGGACAATCTATCGCCGCAATCGGCATGCGGCAGCAGCAGGCGGCGGGGCGCCTGCCAAAGCAGGTGATGTACGGCGTGGTGCTGGCGTGCCTGCTGGCCGCGCCGCTGGCCGGTGCGTATCCGGTGTTCGTGCTCAAGGTGATGTGCTTTGCGCTGTTTGCGTGTGCCTTCAACCTGCTGATCGGCTATACCGGGCTGCTGTCGTTCGGCCATGCGGCCTTCTTCGGCGGCGCTGGCTACGCCGCCGGCCATGCCATGAAGGTCTGGGGCGTGACCCCGGAAATCGGCCTGATCCTGGGTACCGGTGCGGGCGCTCTGATCGGCTACGTGGTGGGCTCGCTGGCCATCCGCCGACAGGGCATCTACTTCTCGATGATCACGCTGGCGCTGGCGCAGATGCTGTTCTTTATCTGCCTGCAGGCGCCGTTCACCGGCGGCGAGGACGGCCTGCAGGGCATCCCGCGCGGCAAGCTGTTCGGTGTGCTGCCGCTGTCGGACGATCTGACGCTGTACTACGTGGCGCTGGCGATCATCGTGGCCGCCTTTGCGCTGATGGTGCGCACGGTGCATTCGCCGTTCGGCCAGATCCTGAAGGCGATCAAGGAGAACGAGCCGCGCGCGATCTCGCTGGGCTATGACGTCGACCGCTTCAAGCTGACCGCCTTCGTGCTGTCGGCGGCGCTGTCGGGGCTGGCCGGCTCGATCAAGGCGCTGGTGCTGGGCTTCGAGACGCTGACCGACGTGCACTGGTCGATGTCCGGCATGGTGATCCTGATGACCCTGCTGGGGGGGCTCGGCACACTCACCGGCCCGATCGTCGGCGCGTTTGTTGTGATCGCGCTGGAGAACAAGCTGGGCGAACTGGGCAGCTACCTTGCGGCGGTGACGGACATCGACTGGTTCAACGGGCTCGGTGAATCGGTGTCGATGGTGACGGGCATCATCTTCATCGTATGTGTGCTGACCTTCCGCAAGGGGATTGTGGGGAGTTTGGGGCGCGGACCCGGATGAGGTGAAAGCCGTCCAAGGAGTTTCTCCTCTCTCGCGCTTGCGGGAGAGGGGCCGGGGAGAGGGTATCCCTCACGCAATGCGGCCTACAAGATGGGGCTGGGAGCCCACACGCGGCTCGCGCAGGCGATCGGGGAGCTGGTAGTGCGGGCGCAGGCCGAGCGTGCGGCTGCCGCACCGAGCGCCCCACAGCCAGGAGGCCGGTCGCGGTCGTCCCGCGAACAATAGGCTTCAAACCGCCCGGCCGTCATGCAAAGCCTTTGAAAAATCATCCCCAAATTTAGGCCATGTCTGATTGATCCCCACTGCCGATTTCGGCTCAATGGTATTCGGCAAACCAGCCGTTTCCAACCGAGGATCAATGATGCAAGACAGGAAAACCAAGAAGATTTACGTTGCAGCATTCGAAGGTGCGAAGACCGCCAACGGCGGTGAAGTCGTGAAGGGTTCCGGCAATCAAAGCTACGATGGCCGTCCCATCGTCCGGGTTGGCGACGTGGCGACCTACCAGGATGGCAGTACGGCGGTGATTATGGCGGGCGCAGGCAAGGCGTGCGAGTCAGCAGGCGTGCCGGTGGCCCTCATCGGCAGCCCCCTGAGCAATGGGGACACTATTGTGTTCAGTCCCGTGACGGCGCTGGAATTCCACGAATCGGCAGACAAGTCTATCCTTGGCCTGCTCGATCCCGCCTACTATTCCGTGCGCGCCTAAGAGGCCGTCATGCCGGATATTCGCTACGCACTCCGGAACGGAGACAAGACAAGCTCGGGCGGCATACTCTTCGCCACGGGCCGCGGCATATTCCATCATGACCTGATAGTCGGTGTCGAAGGCGACCATGCAACCTGCCCCGCCTGCAAGGTGGGCGGGCCGGTGATGAATGACTGTTATCAGGCCGTCGATGTAGATGGCAAACAGATGTTGGTGACTGGTGCGCGAGTCAATTGCAAGTGCCCGACTCACCCGGTTGTCATCCACTCGCGGATGGATTTCATTATTGAGGTGAACCGGGGAGGCCGCAATGCGCCGCCGCCGCCATCGTCCGCGTCCTTGGCCTCTTCGAACCTGACTTCGCCCGCGACAGGTGACTACGACGAGCAAGTCCGAGTCCGAGCGGGTAATACACCCTTGGAAGGCTACCCCTACTTCATCGCGACGCCCGACGGGCGGGCATTCTCCGGGTGTATAGACGAAAGCCGCAAGTTACCTCGCATATATACAAAGAACCTCAACGAGTACGCAATTTATTGGGGCGATGACGCTCTAGCAAAACAGATAGAGGTATGAGGTATGCCCAATAAGAAAACGATCGTGACAACAAACGCGACACCGAACTCCATTAAGGAAGTGCAGCTTAAGGTGGTAACGTTTCAGGAACTCTGGGAAAATTATCCGTCGGGTAATCCATACGACAATCCGGCCTATTCCGATCAGTGCGCGATCCGTATGAGTGTTACTCTTCATCGAGTCGGCATCGAGATGAAGTCCTTTTCATCGAAGCTTGTGAAGCCGCTGTCGGGGCAGCCGAGTATCGGGCGTATTATTCTTCCCGCAGACGGGAAGGTCACTGCCACGCGAGCAAACGAACTCGGGGAATGGTTGAAGTTGCAACCTTTTGCCGGACTAGGGAAGGCGGAGAATATTACAGGGCGGGAC
>NZ_JBYTAG010000043.1:0-65435 GCF_058787995.1 Cupriavidus sp. FW305-27 | reverse complement strand
CCCCGGTACGCTCCCGCAATCCTCGCGGGATGCTGGCACGCCACCCGGATTGTCCCCGCCCCCTCCGCCACGCCGGGCGCTAGGGAAATCCACTAGTCCGTTCCAACGATTCCCCGCCGCCGCGCCATCACTACGCTGTCACCACAGGCACAGGCACAGCCGGCGCCGGCAATTCCTCTTTACAAGGAGCGAGACTTCAATGAAATCCAGCACAAGACAACTGATACGCGGTGGCCTGCTGCTCACCAGCATGGCCCTGGCGGCGGCATCGTGGGCGAAGGCCACCCCGGAGGAGCTCAAGCAACTGGATGGCCCCCTCACGCCGATGGGCGCCGAGCGTGCCGCCAGCAAGGACGGCGAGGTCCCGGCATGGTCCGGCAAGTGGCTGGGCACGCCGGCGCATGTCAAATACCAGCGCGGCGAACGCTACCCGGACCCGTATGCCGATGAGAAGCCGCTGTTCGTCATCACGGCGCAGAACATGGCGCAGTATGCCGAGCGGCTTAGCGACGGGCAGAAGGCGCTGTTCAAGAAGTATCCCGACACCTTCAAGATGCCGGTGTACCCAAGCCATCGCGATTTCCGCTACGAGGACGCGGTCTACAAGGACATCCGCACCTACGCCACCACCGTCAGCATGACGAGCGATGCCAACGGCCTGAAGGAAGCGGGTCCGCAGGTTCCCTACCCGATTCCGAAAACCGCGATGGAGCTGTTGTGGAACCAGCGTTTCTCGTCGGCCATCGGCACCGAGAAGGCTCAGTTCGACCAGGCCGTGGTGTATCCGAACGGCTCGATCGCGTGGGGGCGCGTCTCGTACAGCATCCTGTCGCCGCGCAACAATGGCAAGTTCGACCCGCGCAGCGCCCTCAACGAGCGCTCCTTCTTCCGCACCGCCACCGACCTGCCGTTGCGTGACCGCGGCCAGGTGATCGTTGGCTACGCGGTCTGGGACCAGGAGGGTTCCGACACCAACCGCACGTGGATCTACAACCCGGGCACGCGGCGGGTGCGCCAGGCGCCGGAATTCGGCTTTGACCAGCCCCAGGGTCCCGGCGGCTTCCGCACCGTGGACGACGACCGCCTCTTCAACGGCTCGGGCGAACGCTACAACTGGAAGATCGTCGGCAAGAAAGAGATCTTCGTCCCGTACCACAATTACAAGCTGCAGAGCACTTCCGTCAAGTACAAGGAGCTGCTCACGAATGGCCATGCCAATCCGGACGCGATGCGCTATGAACCGCATCGGGTATGGGTACTGGAAGCCACGCTCAAGTCCGGTTTCCGGCACCAGTATGCGAAACGCGTGCTGTATCTCGACGAAGACAGCTGGCTGGCCCTGGCGGCCGACAACTACGATGGCCGGGGCCAGTTGTGGCGCACCAATCTCCAGGCCTCGGTGTACGCCTATGATGCACGCCGCTACTATCCGACCACGGTGTTCTACCATGACCTGATTTCGGGTGCCTACATGGCCGACCGCCTGACCAACGAAGGCCCGATGGCAACGCTGAACAACAGCCCGGAATTCAACGAGGCGTTCTTCTCCCCGGACGCCGCGCGCGGGTCGGGTACCTGATCCCATCGTGATATCCGGCCGGGCGCAGCCTTTGGCGCCCGGTCGCGCTCCCCTCCCCGCCCTGAACTGCCCCCAGAAGTCGGAGACGACTTTTGGGGGCTTTTACATGGCAAAGCCCAGCCGCTCCGATTGCAACCCGGGCCGCGCCGAGTGCTTCTACCTCGAAAAGAAGGCCCTGTATCCCGGCGAACGCGAGCGCCGGATGCAGGACGATGTCATGGTCACGTAAGTCCGGGACGCCATCGAACAAAAATGGGGCATGCGCCCCCGCGGGCCGCGGCTCGCGGCGGATGCCCCATTGGCCAGGAGATCAGAAGTTCAGCGGTCGCTGCGCGGCATCCAGGCCGCCGTCGATGAACACCACGTTGCCATGGATGTAGGCAGCGTGCGGCCCGCACAGGAACGCGATCAGCGCGGCCACCTCTTCAGGCTGGGCGCGGCGCCCAAGCGGCGGCAGGAAATCGCGAATGGCATCGCCATAGCGCGGATCCTTCAGACCGGCCTGCAGCAGCGGCGTTTCCACCGCCCCCGGCGCGACCACGTTGAGGCGCACGCCGGCCTGTCCCCACGCGGCCGCACGTTGCCGCGCGGCCGCCGCCACCGCATGCTTGGAACTGGCATAGGCGATATAGCCAGCCTGGTCCCGGGTGGCTTCCGCCGCCGCGGCGGCCGCCACCATCGTGCACACGCCTGGCTCATCGCCGGCAAGGTAGGCATCACGCAGCGGGCTGCCCTCCCAGGACTGGAGCGTGGCCGAGTTGGACGACACCACCACGGCGCACGGATCCGAGCCCTGGCACAGCGCCTCGAACAGGCCATCCAGCAGTGCTACCAAGCCGAAGTAGTTGACCGATGCCACCAGCGTTGCGGGTTCAACATGCGGGCCCAGGCCAGCGCAGCAGACCAGCTGGTCGATGCGGCCGCCTGACCGCGACAGTACGGCGTCGATCGCGGCAGCGCGGCCCTGCGGGCTGGACAGGTCGGCAACGATGTCGGCATCGCGCAGGTCGATGCCGATGACCCGGCAGCCGTCGGCGAGCATGCGGTGGCGCACGGCCGCGCCCATACCGGACGCGGCTCCGGTAATGACGACGGTTTTCATGGTGCGAGGTTCCGTGGAGGTTGCCATCAGGCCTCGAACACATGCCGCAGCGCCGGCGGCTCGATATTGCCCGGGTTCAGCTCAAAGATGCGCCGTGCCACGCTGGACGGCCGCACCTGCTCCAAGTCGGTGTAGAACTGCTGGTACCAGTCACGCATCTGGTAGAGGGGCCCGTCGCCTTCGCACAGCAACGGGTTGTCGATGCGGATCTTGCTGTCCCAGATCGCCACGTCCTCGTAGAAGGCCTGTTTGGCCTGCTCCACATAGGCTTGCGCCATGGCACGGTTCTGTTCCTCGGACAGCCCCGGGATCTTCTTCACCAACACGCCGTAGCGCAGCGCGAAGCTGTTGAGGTCGATCGGCACATGGCAGTTGAGCAGGATCGAGTGGATCTGCTGGTCGCCCATCTGTCCGATCATCTCGGTGATGTGGTATGCAGGCCCGAAGTACGTGGACAGCGCCGTCAGCTGCGCATCGCCCGAGAGCCGGGCACTGCGCCCGATCATCAGCTGCGTGGCCTTGTGGTCTTCGAACAGGTTGGCAAAATAGTCCACCGGCGCGCCATGGACCGTGCCGAAATGCGCCATGTCGGAGATATTGTCGACCAGCTCGCGGCAATTGGTGCGGATCAGCATCTCGTCGATGGCCCAGTCCGACCAATCCGAAGAGAAGCAGGCATCGATGCGCGGAATCGCCACCTCGGGGGGTGCCGGGCGGCCTTCGGGATCGTGCCAGATGAAGAGCAGGTGGTTCTGCTCGCAGGTCTCCCAGGCGCCGACGCGGGCCTTGGGCGGCACCCGCTTGCAGTAGGGAATGGACTTGCAGCCGCCGTCGCCGCCCCACTGCCAGCCGTGGAACGGGCAGACCAGGTTGTCGCCCTGCACGGTGCCGGTGCTCAGGTCTGCGCCCATGTGCGGACAGTAGCCGTCGATCACGCGAATCGCGCCGGTCGAGTCGGCAAACGCCGCCAGGCGCCGGCCGAAGATATTCAGCGTGTGCGGCACGCCGTCGCGGTAGCCATCGGCCAGGCCGAGGCAATGCCAGCCGCGCGCGTAGCGGGCCTCGAGCGGGCGTGATTCGATCTTGTAGCCGGTCTTGTAGCCAGTCTGGTTGCCGTCAGCGGTCATGGCGTCTGTCTCCTTGAATTCCCGTGGGACCTTCAAGATAAGAGCGTCTGGCCGGCGGCTCATCG
The DNA here is from genome assembly GCF_058787995.1 of Cupriavidus sp. FW305-27. NCBI lineage: Bacteria > Pseudomonadati > Pseudomonadota > Betaproteobacteria > Burkholderiales > Burkholderiaceae > Cupriavidus > Cupriavidus sp. FW305-27. The sequence continues at coordinate 61,562 of NZ_JBYTAG010000043.1, read as the reverse complement.
TCCCATCGGACTACTGCAGCGCGGCAATCTTCGTCAGCGCCGGGTCATTGCCCGGGCCATGCACGCAACTGACACCGGCCGGATCGTAGATCCGCGCCACGCAGCCATTGCAGCTGTCACAGGCCGAATGCGCCACCGCGCCGCTGCGCCAGTTGGCGACCAGTGCGGGATCGTGGATCAGCGCGCGCGCCAGCGCGATGCAGTCGAAGCCCTCTTCCATCAGCTGCGCGACATTGCCGATCGACTTGACGCCGCCGATATAGGCCAGCGGCATGCGCACCGCCCGCCGCACCACGCGCGACGCCTCCAGGAAGTACAGCTCGCGAAAGGCCAGCGCGCGCGGCGTGCGCTTCTCCAGCATGGTGATGCCGAAGCGCGCCACCGCGGTCGGTGCGGCGGCCTTCATCTGCGCCGTGGGCATGGGGCTGCCGAACAGCGCCCAAGGACTCTCCACGTTACGCCCGCCGCTAAGGGTCAGCAGGTCGGCGCCTTCCGCCTCCAGCAGGCGCGCGGTCACGGCGGAATCCGCGGGTTCGTTGCCGCCCGGCACGCCGTCGCTGACGCTCAGCTTGCAGCAGACCGCCAGCTCGGCGCCGACCGCGTCCTTCACCTGGCGCAGTACCGCGGCCGGAAAGCGGGTGCGGTTCTCCACGCTGCCGCCGAACGCATCGCGCCGACGGTTGCTCAGCGGCGACAGGAACTGGTTGAGCAGGTAGCCGTGCCCCATGTGGATTTCCACCGCGTCGAAGCCGGCTTCGCGCGCCAGCCGCGCCGCGGCGGCAAACTGGCCGGCAACGCGCGCCATGTCCGCCTCGCGCATGGCACGCTGGAAATACACGCCATGCAGCATGCCAAAGGCATTGAGTCCGGATGAAGCACTGCCCGGCGCGCGGCTGCCGCCATGGCGCATGGTGGTGAACGAGCCCGCATGGGTGATCTGCAGGCAGGCCGCCGCGCCTTCGCGATGCACGGCATCGGTCAGCACGCGCAGGTGCGCAACCTGCTCCGGGCGCATGCTGAGCTGGTGCGAAAAAGTCAGGCCGTCGTCGGCCACCGCCGCATACGCCACCGTGGTCATGCCCACGCCGCCCGCGGCAAGCTCGCGGTGGTGCCTGACCAGCGCCTCGGTCGGCAGGCCCTGCGGCGTCATGCCCTCGTTGGCGCCGGCCTTGATAATGCGATTGCGCAGCGTGAGCGGGCCGATGCGGACCGGCGTGAATGCCGCCGCCGCGTAAGCCTGGTGATCGTGCATGCTGTCTCTCCGGGTCATCGGCCTTACACCGCGTCGGATTTCAGGGCGTGCGCCGGCGGCACCGTCTCGCCGCGCGCGGCGCCACCGGCACCACCGGCGGCCACGCGCGCACGCTCTTCTTCCTCCACCCCCAGCCAAGCAGCCAGCGCCGGCAGCAGCGACACTGCGCCGAACAGGTTCACCAGGAACATGAAGGCCAGCAGGATACCCATGTCGGCCTGGAACTTGAGCGCGGCAAAGGCCCAGGTGCCCACCCCGATGCACATCGTCAGCGCCGTGAACAGCGCCGCCGAACCGCGCTGGCGCATGGCCTCGGCAAAGGCCTGCGGCAGGGCCTGCCCTTCCTCGCGGATCTGGTGCTGGATGCGCTCATACAGGTAGATGCCGTAGTCCACGCCGACGCCCACGCCCAGCGTGATGACCGGCAGCGTCGACACCTTCAGCCCGATGCCAAGCCGCGCCATCAGCGCATTGCACAGCACCGACACCAGCGTCAGCGGCACGATGATGCACAGCACCGCGCGCCACGAGCGGAACGTCAGCAGGCATAGCAGCGTGATCGCACCGAAGATCGACAGCAGCATGGTCACTTCGGCTTCTTCCACGGCCTCATTGGTGGCCGCCATCACGCCGATATTGCCCCCGCCCAGGCGGAACGCCACGTTGGGGGTCTTGTCGGCGGCGGTGAAGCGGCGGATCTCGCGGATGATGTGGGCGATGGTGGCGCCCTCATGGTTGGCGGTGTAGATCAGCACCTGGATGGCCTGGCAGTTCGAGGTATTCATGCCGTTGTCCGGGTCGAAGGCCTTGGCGCCCTGGCTCAGGCCCTCGCTGCTGCGCGGCAGCGCCTCCCAGCGCGGGTTGCCCTCGTTGTAGGCGCCGATCACCACCTTGGCCAGCGACGACACGCTCACCACCGACTGCACGCCGGACACGCCGCGCATATGCATCTCGAAGCGTTCCACCGCACTCATCACCGGGTAGTGCAGGCAGCCGTCGTCGAAGCCGGTGGGTTCCACCACCACGGTCAGCGCATCCGAGCCGATGTTGTACTGGCTCACGATGCTGGCGCTGTCACGGTTGTAGCGCGAATCCGCGCGCAGTTCCGGTGCGCCGCTGCCGACATCGCCAATCTTGAGGCCGCGCGAATCGATGGCGCCGGCCGCCAGCAACGCGAGCGCGGCAACGAACACGCCCAGCGCCGGGCCCGGACGCGCCAGCGCGCCGAACTTCTGCCACAGCCCGCCGGTTCCGTGCGCGCGCCGGGCCTGCGCCGATGCCAGCGCCGACGGCTCCAGCCGCGTGTACGACAGCAGGATCGGCAGGAACACCTTGTTGGTCACGATCATCAGCAGCACGCCCAGGCAGGCGGTGATGCCAAGCTCGCGCACGATGTCGATCTCGATGCGCATGATGACCATGAACCCGAGCGCGTTGGTCAGCAGCGCGACCGTGCCGGGGATGAACAGCTTGCGGAAGGCCGCGCTGGCGCTGTCCAGCGCACCATGTCCCTGCACCACCTCTTGCTTCCAGGCATTGGTCATCTGCACCGCGTGCGAGACCCCGATCGAAAAGATCAGGAACGGCACCAGGATCGACATCGGATCGATGCCGTAGCCCAGCAGCGGCAGCAGGCCCAGCAGCCAGGCCACGGGCAGCAGCGCCACCACCAGCGACAGCAGCGTGATACGCAGCGAGCGCGTGTACAGCCACAGCAGCAGCGCGGTCACGGCGAAGGCCAGCGCGAAGAAGCCCATCACGCCGGCGATGCCCTCTTCCACATCGCCCACCAGCTTGGCAAAGCCGACGATATTGACCTCGACGTCGGTGCCGCTGAAGTCCCCGCGGATCTTCTCCAGCTGGCGCGCGACCGAACCGTAGTCGATGGTCTTGCCGGTGGCCGGATCGGTCTCGCGCAATTCCGCGCGGATCAGCGCGGACCTCAGGTCGTTGCTGACCAGGCGGCCGATCTGGCCGGAGCGCGCCACGTTGCGGCGCACCTTGTCGAGCTCGGCCGGCGTGCCGGAGAAGCGCCCCGGCACCACCACGTCGCCGCGAAAGCCCGCCTCCGTCACCTCGGTGTAGCGCACATTGGGCGTGAACAGCGAGAACACGCGCGAGCGGTCCACGCCGGGGATGAAGAACACGTCATCGGTGGCGCGGCGCAGCTTGTCCATGAAGGCCGCGTTGTAGATGTCGCCGTCGCCCTTCCAGCGCAGGCTCAGCAGCACCGTATTGGCACCGGAAAAGGTGCTCGCGTACTTGGTGAACACCTGCATGAACGGGTGCTGCAGCGGGATCATCTTGTTGAAGCCGGGATCGAGCCGCAGCCGCGTGGCCGAGGCGCCCAGCGCCACGGTCACGGCCAGGCACAGCACCAGCAGCAGGCGGCGCCGGTGCATCAGCAGGCTGGCGCAGGCATCGACAAGGCGGCCCAGGCGGCCGGAGGAATGGGGGCGGGTCATGATCGTTCTCGCATTCGGTAAGCCAGGGTCAGGCAGGGTCAGCGGGGGTTGGCGGCGAGCGTGGCGCCGGCAAGGCCGCCATTGCCGCCCAGCGCCAGCTTGTCCTTGCCGGCAGGGGCCAGCGCGGCCAGGGTCTGCGGGCTGCCGGCGGGCAAGGCGGTGAAGTGGCGCCCGCCGTCGGCGGACATCACCAGCGTGCCACCCTGCCCGGCCAGCACGATGCGCCCATCGGGCAGCTCAACGCCGCCGAAGAACGAGGTCTTGAGGCCAGTGTCCGCGGCCTGCCAGGTGGCGCCGAAGTCCTCGCTGCGCAAAGCGTTGCCGCGCATGCCGAAGGCCAGCCAGGCGCCATCGCGCAGCGCCTGCACGCCGTACAGCGAACCCTCATAGGGGGACTTCACCACCTCCCAGCGGCTGCCGCCGTCGGGCGAGCGCAGCACCAGGCCGGCTTCGCCGACCAGCATCAGGCGACCCTGCCCGTCGCCGGCAATGCCGTTGAGGTGGCGGTCCTGCATGGCCTTGTCTGCGACCAGCTCCCAGTGCCTGCCCTGGTCGCGCGAGACCAGGAAGCGGCCAAAGCTGCCGACCGCGAACCACGGGCCGTCCGCCTGGGCCCAGGCGCCGAGCAGCGGATCGGACGAGCTCGCGTCGAACGCCACCTGCTGCCAGTGCGCACCGCCGTCTTCCGTGCGCAAGATCCAGCCACTGTGCCCGACCGCCATGCCATGGCGGCTGTCGGCAAAGGCCACCTGGGTCAGCGCGGCGCCTTGCGGTTGATCCACGGCGGCCGTGCGCCAGTTGCGGCCCTGGTCATCGCTGAACAGGATCTGGCCACGCTCGCCCACTGCCACCAGGCGCTCGCCGGCGCGCGCGATGCCGTTGACCTGCAGGCCGTCCGGGCGCAGCGTCGTGGCCGCGAACGGCGGCAGCGGGCGCGGCGCGAAGGCCCATACCGCGGTGGCCAGCACGGCCAGCGACATGGCGACGCCGATCAGTCGTTTCATGATGTCTCCTCCGGTTGGAGTGATGGCAGGCGGCCTCGTTGCGGGCCGTCCCTGCAGGGGCTGCTTGTGATTACAGAACGTCGAACAGCGCGGCGGCACCCATGCCGCCACCGATGCACATGGTCACCACTGCCTGCTGCACGCCGCGGCGCCGGCCTTCAATCAATGCATGCGCGGTCATGCGCGCACCCGACATGCCGAACGGATGCCCGATAGAGATCGCGCCGCCGTTGACATTCAGGCGCGCATCCGGGATGCCCAGCTTCTGCTGGCAGTACAGCACCTGGCAGGCAAAGGCCTCGTTCAGCTCCCACAGGCCCACGTCGGCCACCGTCATGCCATGGCGCGCGAGCAGCCTGGGTACGGCGAATACCGGGCCAATCCCCATCTCGTCCGGCGCGCAGCCCGCCACCGCCATGCCGCGGTAGCGGCCCAGCGGGCGCAGGCCGCGCCGGCGGGCCTCGTCGGCGCTCATCATCAGCACCGCGGCGGCGCCGTCCGACAACTGCGAGGCATTGCCGGCAGTGATGTGCTCGCCGGCGGCCACCGCCTGGCCGCCGCTCCAGACCGGCTTCAGCGCCTCCAGGCTGCTGGCCGTGGTATCGGGCCGGTTGCACTCGTCGTGCGCAAGCCGAACGGTCTCGTGGCCGGTCAGCGTGCCGGCCTTGTCGAACAGCGCGCGGCGCGTTTCCAGCGGCACGATCTCGTCATCGAAGGCACCGCGCCGCTGCGCCTCGGCGGTGCGCTGCTGGCTGCGCCAGGCGTAGGCGTCCTGCTCGGCGCGGCTGATGCCATAGCGGCGCGCCACCACCTCGGCGGTCTCGATCATTGCCATATAGGCTGCCGGCTGCCGCGCCAGCACCGCTTCGGACTGGGCGCGGTAGCTGTTCTTGTGCCTGGTCTGCGTCAGCGAGATAGATTCCGCGCCGCCGGCGACGATGATGTCGGCCTCGCCGCACTGGATCGCGCGGGCGCCCGCAGCGATCGTCATCAGGCCCGAGCCGCACATACGGTCCATGGTCATGCCGGGCACGCTGTCCGGCAGGCCGGCCGCCACCGCGCACAGGCGGCCCAGGTTGTAGCCCTGGGTGCCCTGCTGCGCGGCCGCGCCGATCAGCACATCTTCCACCTCGGACGGATCCACGCCGGCGCGCTCCACCACCGCGCGCACCACGTGGCCGCCCAGCACCGGGGCCTCGGTGTCGTTGAAGGCACCGCGGAAGGCCTTGCCGATCGGTGTGCGCGCGACGGCGACAATGACTGCTTCTTTCATTCTGGATTCCTGTTCAGAAGTAATAGCGGCTGATGGTCTCGGCCACGCAGGCCGGCTTGTCTCCGCCTTCGATTTCCACGGTCATGCGCACCACCGACTGCACGCCGCCCTGCAAGGTCTCGGCCCGCACCAGTTCCCCCACCCCGCGCACGCGCGCGCCCACGCGCACCGGCGCCGGGAAGCGCACCTTGTCGCAGCCGTAGTTGACGCCCCACTTCATGCCTTCGACCGTGACCAGCTCCGGCAGGAACTGGTTGACCAGCGCCAGCGTCAGGTAGCCGTGCGCGATGCAGGCGCCGTATGGGCCCTGCGCGGCGCGCTCCGGGTCCACGTGCAGCCACTGGTGGTCGCCGGTGGCATTGGCGAACTGGTTGACCTGTTCCTGGGTGATCTGGGTCCAGGCGCTCTCGCCGAGGCGCTGGCCGACGGCGGCGTGGATGTCTTCGGCAGAACGGAAGATTCTTGGCATGTCTGGTTCCTGCGTTGTTCCCGGTCCCAACTGTTTCCCTTCAAGCCCGCTGGCTGCTCACCGGCAGCACCTCGCCCGTCATGTACGAGGCATAGTCGCTGGCCAGGAACACCATCACATTGGCCACCTCCCACACCTCGGCCGCGCGCCCGAACGCTTCGCGCTCGCTGAGCTGGCGCAGCAGGTCGGCCGGCGCCGACTTCTTCAGGAAGTCATGCAGCGCGATGCTGGGCGCCACCGCATTGATGCGCACGCCAAATTCGGCGGCTTCCATCGCGCTGCAGCGCGTCAGCGCCATCACCCCGGCCTTGGCCGCGGCGTAGTGCGACTGCTCCTTCTGCGCACGCCAGCCCAGCACCGAGGCGTTGTTGACGATGGCGCCGCGCCGGCGCGCCTGCATGTGCGGCAACATCGCTCGCGTCATGCGGAAGGTGCCCGTGAGGGAAATATCGATCACGCGCGACCACTCGGCATCGTCCATATCAACTAGGCGGCGCGAGCCGCCCAGGCCGGCGTTGTTGATCAGCACGTCGGTTCCGCCCAAGGCTTCTTCGGCGGCGGCCACAAGTGCGCGCACCTGCGCTTCATCCGATACATCGCAAAGCTGGCCATGGATCGCCTGCAGGCCGGTTTCCGCGCGCAGGCGCTCGACCGCGTCTGCCAGCCGCTTCTCATGGACGTCGGAGATCATCAGCGCGCGGCAGCCCTCCTCGGCGCAGCGGCGCGCGGCGGCAAAGCCGATGCCGGCGCCCGCCGCGGCGGTGATGAGCACACTCTTGCCGGCGAGCAACTGATGGCCAGGCACATAGGCCGGGGCGCTGGGGATTTCGGTGTTCAGGGTCATGACTGTCCTCGTGCTTCGCGCGGCATGCCGAGGCCGCGTTCGGCGATGATGTTGAGCTGGATTTCGTTGGTGCCGGCGTAGATGGTGTCGGCGCGCGAGAACAGCGCCATCTGCTGCAGCCGCGTGCGGCGCGTGTCGCCGGCGTCCAGCACATTGGCCAGCGGACCCAGAACGTCCAGCGCCAGCTGGCCCAGGTCGCGGTGCCAGTTGGACCAGTAGTACTTGTAGATCAGCGCGTCGCGCTGCAGCGCGGTGCCGCCGTCCTGGCCCGCCTGCGCCGCGCCCGCCAGCATGCGCAGCGCATTGGCGCGCATCACGCGCAGGCCGGCCCAGGCGCGCGCGATGCGCTGGCGCACCAGCGCGTCGCGGCTGCTGCCGTTGTCGCGCGCGGCCTGCGCCACCCATTCCAGTTCATGCGTGAACTGCATCTGCTGGCCCAGCGTGGAGATGCCGCGCTCGAAGCCCAGCAGCGCCATGGCGATGCGCCAGCCATCGCCGGGCGCGCCCAGCACATCGGCGGCGGCGGCACGTGCGCCGTCGAAGAACACCTCGTTGAATTCGGCGCCGCCGCCCATCTGGCGAATCGGCCGGATCTCGATGCCGGGCTGGTCCAGCGGCAGCATCAGGAAGACCAGGCCCTTGCTGCCGCGCGAGCCGGGCTCGCAGCGCGCCAGCACGAAGATCCAGTCCGAATCGTGCGCGAGCGAGGTCCACACCTTCTGGCCGCTCACCAGCCAGTCGCCGGTGGCCGCATCGCGCTCCGCCCGCGTGCGCACATTGGCCAGGTCCGAGCCCGCGCCAGGCTCCGAATACCCCTGGCACCAGAACGTGGTGCCGTTCAGGATGCCGGGCAGCAAGCGCGCCTTCTGGTCGTCGGTGCCGAAGGCGACCAGGGTCGGGCCGATCAGCCCCTCGCCGATATGGCCCATGCGGCCCGGCCCCCCTGCCCGCGCGTATTCCTCATGGAAGATCACCTGCTGCATGACCGGCAGCTCGCGCCCGCCATGCGCGCGCGGCCAGCCCAGGCCGGTCCAGCCGCCTTCGGCCAGCCGGCGCTCCCACGCCTTGCGCAGTTCGGGATAGGCCTCTTCGTCGCCGGGGCCGCCGCGGTGCTTCAGGCAGGCGAACTCGCCGGCCAGGTTGGCGGCCATCCACTGCGCGACTTCGGCGCGGAATGCCGCCTCTTGATTCGCTGTCATGCTGTCCTCCACGCGTGCGGGCCATTTGCTGCGAGATACGCCAGCGCCGCGCCGGCACCGCCCAGCCAGTGGCTGGCGGCCTGCGCGCGCTTGAAATAGAGCTGGGGGTCGTATTCCCAGGTGAAGCCGACACCGCCATGCAACTGGATGGCCTCCTGCGCGCAGAAGCGCAGGGCATCGTCGGCTGCCACGGATGCGGCGGCGATGTCGAGGCGCATGCCGGTACCATCGGCCACCTCGCCCGTTTCCCACGCCTGCGCCGCGCCATACACCGCCGAGCGCGCCGCCTCGACCAGCACCATCATCTGCGCGCAGCGGTGCTTGACCGCCTGGAACGAGGCAATGGCGCGCCCGAACTGGATCCGTTCCGAGGCATAGGCTACGGTCAGGTCCAGGCATTGCTGGGCCGCGCCAAGCTGCTCCGCCGCCAGCATCAGCTTGCCGTGCCACCAGGCCTGGGCCAGGCCAAACGCCGCCGCGTCCGCGCGCGCCAGGCAGGCGCTGGCGGGCACGGGCAGCCCGTCCAGCCGCAGCGCGGCCTGCGGCCGCGTGCGGTCCAGCGTATCGAGCGGCGCCAGCATGAATCGCGCATCCTGTGCCAGTGCTGCTGGCTCCAGCAGGAACAGCGCAGGCACGCCGTCTTCGAACCGGGCCGGCACCAGCAGCCAGTCGGCGCCGGCGGCATCGGCCACCTGGGCGGCGCAGCCGCGCAGCACGAAGCCATCCGCGCCCGCCTGCGCGCCAATGGCGACGCCGTCGTACTGCCAGCCGCCATCGTCCGGCAACACCGCGGCGGCACGCAGCTCGCCACAGGCCAGCCGTTCCAGCCAATGCGCGCTGCCACGCGGGCCCAGGCTGGCCTGCAGCCAGGGCGCGGCCACGCACACGGCGGACCAGAACGGCACGCAGGCCAGGCGCTGGCCCAGTTGTTCCTGCAGCAGCACCAGCCCGGGCGCACCCAGGCCGACGCCGCCCACGGCTTCGGGCAGTGCGATGCCGCACCAGCCGAGTTCGCCCGCGACCGCGTGCCACAGCGCTTCGTCGTGCGCGGCACCCGCCTCGGTCACGCGCCGCACCGCCGCCGAATCGCTGTGCGCGGCGAGGTAGTCGCGCGCGCTGTCGCGTACCATCTGCTGTTCGAGGCTAAGGGAGAAGTCCATGGCCGTCGCGCTCAGCTGCCGTAGACCGGCTGGGGCGGCTGCGCCTGCGCCAGCAGTTCCGCCACGGCTGCGCCCAGTTCGGCCGGCTGCCAGCGCGATCCCTTGTCGGTCCTGGGTCCGGTGCGCCAGCCGTCGGCCACGGAAACCATGCCGCCGGCCGCCTCGAACATGCGCCCGTTGACCTGCGCGGAGGCGGCGCTGCCCAGCCACACCACCAGCGGCGCGACGTTGGCCGGGTCGTAGTAGTCGAAGCCGTCGGCCGGCGCCCGCATCATGTCGGCGAACACGTCTTCGGTCATGCCGGTGCGCGCCGCCGGCGCCAGCGCATTGGCGGTGATGCCATAGCGGCCCAGCTCGGCGGCCTGCACCAGCGTGAGCGCGGCAATGCCGGCCTTGGCGGCGGCGTAGTTGGACTGCCCGACAGAACCCTGCAGGCCCGCGCCGGAGCTGGTGTTGATAATGCGCGCGTCGACGGCGCGGCCGGCCTTGGCGGCATCGCGCCACCGTTTGGCGAGCAGGTTGGCCAGGCAGAAGTGGCCGCGCAGGTGCACGCGCATGACGTCGTCCCAGTCCGCTTCGGTCAGGCTGACAAACATGCGGTCGCGGCAGATGCCGGCGTTGTTGACCAGCACGTGGACCTCGCCGAAGGCCTCGACCGCGGCATCGACGATGCGCTGCGCGGTGGCCAGCTGCGTGATGTCGTCAGCGCTGGCCAGCGCCGCGTTTGCCTTCGCGCCGGCCGCACGGATCTCCGCGCAGACGGCCTCGGCCGCCTCGCGCCGGATGTCGTTGACGACCACGTTGGCGCCCTCGGCGGCGAAGGCCAGCGCATAGGCACGGCCCAGCCCGCCGCCGGCGCCGGTGATGATGACGGTGCGTGCGTCGCAGATTCCCATGGCGGTCTCCTTACAAGCGTTCGATGATGGTGACGTTGGCCAGGCCACCGCCTTCGCACATGGTCTGCAGGCCGTAGCGCCCGCGGGTGCGTTCCAGCTCATGCAGCAGCGTGGTCATCAGGCGCGCGCCGGTGGCGCCCAGCGGGTGGCCCAGTGCGATGGCGCCGCCGTTGGGGTTGGTGCGCTCGGCCGCGTAGCCGGTTTCGGCCAGCCATGCCATCGCCACCGAGGCGAACGCTTCATTGATCTCGACCACGTCGATGTCAGCCAGGCGCAGGCCGCTGCGCTCCAGTGCGCGTCTGGTTGCAGGGATCGGCGCGGTCAGCATCCACAGCGGGTCGTCGCCCAGCACGCTCATATGCGCGATGCGCGCACGCGGCTTGAGCTGGTAGCGCTTGAGCGCGTCTTCCGAGACGATCAGCAGCGCGGCGGCGGCATCGGCGGTCTGGCTGGACACAGCCGCAGTCAGCGAACTGCCGGGCATCAGCGGTTCCAGCGCAGCCATCCTGGCCAGCGTGGTATCGGGGCGCGGGGTCTCGTCATGCTTCACGCCTGCGCACGGCACGATCTCGCGCGCAAAGCGGCCGCCTTCGATGGCCGCGGCGGCGCGCTGATGGCTTGCCAGCGCGTAGGCTTCCATGGCCTCGCGCGACAGCTTCCAGTGATCGGCAATGCGCTGCGCGGCATGGAACTGCGACACCGGCGCATCGCCAAAGCGCGTCTGCCAGCCCTTGCTGCCCGAGAACGGGTCGGCAAAGCCCAGTGCCTGCCCGGCCAGCATGGCCGACGAGATCGGGATCTGGGTCATGGTCTGCACGCCGCCGGCGATCACCACGTCCTGCGTGCCGCTCATCACTGCCTGCGCGGCAAAGTGCACGGCCTGCTGCGACGAGCCGCACTGGCGGTCCACGGTCACGCCCGGCACCGTCAGCGGCAGGCCGGCGGCCAGCCACGCGCTGCGGGCGATATTGCCGGCCAGCGGGCCGATGGTGTCGACGCAGCCGAACACCACGTCGTCATAATCCTCGGCGGGAATGCCGTTGCGGCGCACCAGCTCGGCCAGCACGAAGCCGCCCAGGTCGGCGCCGTGCATGTGCGACAGTCCGCCCTTGCGGCGCCCGGTGGGCGTGCGCAGGGCATCAACGATATAGGCGTCTTTCATGGTCTTGGTTCTCTTTGGATTCAGGCGAAGGTGGCGCCGGCGCCGATCTCATGCGCGCCGTCAAGGATGTGCGCGCCCATGCGCGCCTTGTGGAAGGCACGGTCGCCCCAGCTTCCCGCCAGGGCCCAGGCCCGCTTGGTGAAGATCTGCAGGTCCAGCTCCCAGGTGTAGCCCATTGCGCCATGCACCTGGATCGCCTGGCGCGCCGCGCTCCACGCGCAGCGCGCGGCGGCCACGCGGGCGTGCGAGACATGCAGGCCTGCATCGGGCAGGCCGTGCGCCAGCGCGGCGGCGGCGCGCAGCAGCACCGGCCGGGCGAACTCGAGCTGGATCGCCACGTCGGCCAGCAGGTGCTTGACCGCCTGGTAGGCGCCGATGGCCTTGCCGAACTGCTTGCGCTGCGCGCTGTAGTCGATCGCCAGGTCCAGCATGCGCTGGGTCAGGCCCAGCTGCTGCGCGGCCACGCCAAGCGCGCCGCGGTTCAGCGCGCTGCTCCACAGGCCACTACCGGACGGGATCAGTTCGGACTCCGCGGCCGGCGTCCACGCCAGCTCGAACAGGCGGCGCGAAGGATCGAGCCCGGTGCGCGCCGTCAGCACGGCCTGGTCGGGCCGCAGCAGGTGCACGGCACCTTCGTGCGCGCACAGGATCGCGTCGGCGACATGGGCGTCGGCCACCAGCCGCTCTTGCGGATGCGCCACCGCCACGCGGGCATCGCCGGCGGCGATGCGCTCCAGCAGCGTGGCGCAGCGTTCGTGCGCCGAGGCGTTCGGCGCCGCCGCGAGCGCATCGCGCAGCAGCCCGGCCGCGACCAGCGCAGTGTCCAGCAAAGGCTCGGGCAGCGCAAAGTAGCCGCAGGCCTGCGCCAGCGGCGCCCATTCGACCTCGCCCAGCCCCAGTCCGCCCTGCTCCTGCGGCACCATCACCGCGGTCAGGCCCTGGTTGGCAAGCTGGCGCCACAGCGCGTCGGAGCGGCCAGACTCGGTGGCCCACAGCTCGCGCGTCAGTTCGGGCGTCATCTCGGTCATCAGGAAGCGCCGGATCGCCTCGGCAAACTGCTCCTGCTCTTCGGTCAATGCGAAATCCATGGTGTTTTCCCCGGGTGCCGTCATGCGCGCGTCATGCCGAGCAGGCGCTCGGCGACGATATTGCGCTGGATCTCGTTGGTGCCGGCATAGATCGGCCCGGCCTGCGAGAACAGGAAGCCATCCAGCCAGTGGCCGAGCGAACCCGGCGGCTGGCCGTCGGGCGCGACCTCTGCGGACTGCCCCAGGATGGCCAGCGCGGTATCGTGCATATGGATGTCCAGCTCGGACCAGAACACCTTGTTCGTGCTCGACTCCGCGCCGATATGGCCGCCGCGCACCAGGCGGCTCGCGGTGGCGTAGGTGGACAGCGTGTAGGCCTCGGCGTCCATCCAGGCGCGCAGCACCGCCTCGCGCAGCGACGGGTCGCGGTCCGCCGCCTCGCGGTTGGCCTGGTACAGCCTGACCAGCGCGCGCGCGGTTTCCTGGAAGCGCGCCGGCGAGCGCAGCATCAGGCCGCGTTCGAAGCCGGCGGTGGCCATGGCCACCTGCCAGCCGGCGCCTTCTGCGGCCAGGCGGTTTTCCACCGGCACGCGCACGTCGTCGAAGAAGATCTCGGCAAAGCCGGTCTGGCCGTTGAGCTGGCGGATCGGGCGCACGGTGATGCCGGGCGTGTCCAGCGGCATCAGGATGAAGGTCAGGCCATGGTGTCGGGTCGAGGCCGGGTCGGTGCGGAACAGGCCGAACAGCCAGTCCGCCCACACCGCCCGCGTCGACCAGATCTTCTGGCCGTTGATCACATAGTCATCGCCCTGCCGGATCGCGCTGCAGCGGATCGCGGCCATGTCCGAGCCTGCGCTCGGCTCGGACCAGCCCTGCGCCCAGACATGCTCGCCCGAGGCCATGCGCGGCAGGAAGCGCGCCTTCTGCGCCTCGGTGCCGAATTCCATCAGCGTGGGCCCGAGCAGGAAGATGCCGTTCTGGTTGACGCGCATCGGCGCGCCGGCACGCCAGTACTCCTCCTCGAAGATCAGCCACTCGATCAGGTCGCAGCCGCGCCCGCCCAGCTCGGCCGGCCACGTGACCATGCTCCAGCGGCCCTGGTTGAGCGTGGCCTCCCACGCGCGGTGCTGGGCGAAGCCCGCTTCGGTATCGAAGCTCGCCAGCGGCGTGCGCGGCACGTGCGCGGCCATCCAGTCGCGCACCTCGGCGCGGAAGGCGCGCTGGGCGTCGGTGTATTCAAGCTGCATCGCGCTCTCCCTGCGCAAAGCGGGCTTCGCGGCCTTCGACAAAGGCGGCGCGCGCCTCGCCGGAATCGGCGCTCATGTAGGCCTGCAGCGTGAAGCCCTGTTCCCAGCGGTATTTGTCCTCCAAGTTGCCGTCTTCCACGCCGTTGAGCGCTTCCTTGGCCAGCTGCAGCATGGCCGGGCTCTTGGCGGCGATCTGGCGGGCCAGCGTCATGGCGGCCTCGCGCAACTCTGCGCGCGGCACCACGCGCTCGACCGCGCCCAGCCGGTACGCCTCGGCGGCATCGATCATCTCGCCGGTGAAGTACATCGCCCTGACCTTCTGCACGCCGAACATGCGCTGCAGGTGGGCGCCGCCGCCCATGGCGCCGCGGTCGATCTCCGGCACGCCAAAGCGCGCACAATCTGCGGCCACGATGATGTCGGCCGCGCCGCAGATGCCGATGCCGCCGCCCAGCACGAAGCCGTGCACGGCCACGATGACCGGCTTGGGATTGCGGTGCACGGCGCGGAAGGTGGCGTAGTTACCGGCGTTGACATCGACGATGCGCTGCGGGTGCGCGGCCAGCTCCTTGATGTCGACGCCGGCGCAGAAGCCGCGGCCTTCGCCGCGCAGCACGATCACGCGCACGGCGGGATCGGTGCCCAGCTGGTCGATCGCGGCGGCCAGCGCATGCCAGCCGGCGCAGTCGAGCGCATTGACTGGCGCATGGTCGATCACCAGTTCGGCGATGCCGTCGGCGGTGTCGATGCGGAACGGCCCGGTCTTTTTGTTCGTTTGCATGGTTTCCTCTGTCTGTGGGTCAGGCCGCTGCAGCCAGTCCGGCGCCAGCCAGCGCCGCCAGGCGCGCCTGTGCCAGCGCGGCCATGCCGGCCACGATCTGCTCGCAGGATTCGATGGCCCGGATCGCCGCGGCGGCCTGGCCGCTGGGCAGCACGCCTTCATCGGGGCATCCCTCGACCATCGCGCGCTGGATCAGCACCGGCGCGTTGGCGGCCATCAGGGTCTGGGCGGCGCTGTAGTCCTGCTCGCGCATCGCGCGCCAGGCGGTGGCCAGCATCTGCGCGCTGCGCATGCCGGTACGCGCCTGCCACTTGCGCGCGGCCGCAAGCGCCAGCCAGGTGCGCCGCAGCGGACCGGCCTTCTCCAGCGCCAGCAGCAGGTCGTTGTCGATCATTCGCTGCGGCAGGCCGTCAATGGCCAGCGATACGCGGATGCTGGCCGGGTCGCGCACCTTGACGTAGCGCTCCAGCGTTGGCGCCGGCACCGGCGATTCGGCCGACATCAGGAAGCGCGTGCCCATGGCCACGCCGGCCGCGCCGTAGGCCAGTGCCGCGGCCAGTCCGCGGCCGTCGAAGAAGCCGCCGGCGGCCACCACCGGCACGCTCACGCTGTCCAGCACCTGCGGCAGCAGCAGCGTGGTCGGCGTGCCGCCGGTATGGCCGCCGCCCTCGCCGCCCTGCACGGTGACCACGTCCGCACCCAGTTCCACGGCCTTGGCCGCATGCTTGGCCGCGCCCACGGTCGGCATGCAGACCACGCCGGCCGCCTTGAGCTTGCCGATCATCTTCGCGTCCGGGCCACGCCCGTAGCTGACGGCGCGCAGCCGGTGGCGGATCGCCATCTCGATCACTTCATCCGCGTTGGGCTGGAACATGTGGAAGTTGATGCCGAAGGGCCGGTCGCTGAGCGCCTTCACGCGCAGGATCTCGCGCTCGACCTCGCCGGGCGCAATGGTGGCGCCGGCCAGGAAGCCGAAGGCCCCGGCATTGCCGCTGGCCGCGACCAGCTTCGCATCCGCCACCCAGCCCATCGCCGTCTGCACGATGGGGTAGCGGCAGCCCAGCAGGTCGCACAGCACGGTGTGCAGGCTCGCGGGGCTCATGCCTTGTCCTCGCCGGTGCGTTGCGAAGCGGCCATGGCGCGCGCGTCATAGCCGCCGAGCTTGTCGCCGCTGACCAGCTCGTTGTGCGCATGGGCGAAGTGGTGCCAGGCAAACACCGCATCCATCGCGGTGCGCTTGCCCTGCAGGTCTTCCACATGGTTGACCGCCTGCTTGGTCAGCGTCAGGCCCAGCCGCGGCATCTGCGCGACCTTGGCGGCCATGCCGTAGACGGTGTCTTCCAGCGCGTCGCGCGGCACCACGCGGTTGACCATGCCCATGCGCTCGGCGCGTTCGGCGCCCATGCGCTCGCCCAGGAACAGGAACTCCTTGGCGATGCGCGGATGCAGCTCGTAGGGATGCGCGAAGTACTCGACGCCGGGAATGCCCATGCGCACCACCGGATCGGCAAAGAAGGCATCGTCCGACGCCACGATCAGGTCGCATACCCATGCCAGCATCAACCCGCCGGCGATGCAGGCGCCATGCACCATGGCGATGGTCGGCTTGGGCAGCTCGCGCCAGCGCCGGCACATGCCCAGGTAGACCTCCTGCTCGCGGGCATAGAGAAACTCGCCGCCCGGCTTGTTGACATGGTCATACCAGAGCGAGGCACGCTCGAACGACTCGTTGATGTCGCGCCCCGGCGTGCCGATGTCGTGCCCGGCCGAGAAATGCTTGCCAGCGCCGCGCAGCACGATCACCTTGACCGCGTCGTCCGCGGCGGCGCGCCGGTAGGCCTCGTCCAGCGCGTAGGTCATCTTTGAGTTCTGCGCGTTGTGGAACTGCGGCCGGTTCATGGTCACGGTGGCAATGCCGTCCGCGACCTGGTAGAGCACCTCGGCATTGGGGCCAAGGCTGATGGCTTCGGTAGCTGGCGTTGTCATGTCGGCCTCACACGCGTCCGGAAGGATTGCCGCGCACGATTGCCGCGCGCAGGTTGTGCGGATCAAGCTGGGCGATCAGCCGCAGCTCTTCCGGTGTCGGCGGCGCCGTCTCCGGCAGGGCCTCGCCGGGTGTATTCGCCAGCGCAAAGCCCGTGGCCGCCTGCACCTGGTCGAAGCTCGCCCCCGGGTGCAGCGAGCGCACGCGGATGGCATGGTCAGCCCCCCCGAAATCCATCACGCACAGGTCGGTGACAATCACGCGCAGGTCAACGAAGCTGCGCATGCCCTCCAGCCGGCGGGCCGGGTTGTAGCCGGCGCTGCAGACCATGTCGACTTCACCGGCGACAAACGCGCGCGTGCTGTGGGCCGGCACGAAGAAGGAATTGGCGTGGTGGATGCTGTTGCCGGGAAAGCCGCGCGCGCCCAGCAGCTGGGTCCTGGGCTGCGCATGGGTGCCGCCCAGGCAGGAAATATTGGCCTGGCCGAAGCGGTCGATCTGTGTCGGCATCACCAGCGCGTGGCGCCGCCCGCCCCACAGGCAGTCGAACACGCGCGAGTAGCCCATCCAGCCGCTGGCGCGCACCTTGTAGCCGGGCTCGCGCGGGCCCAGCGGCACCGGCGTTTCCACCAGGTAGGCCTCGCCGTCGGTCAGCAGCAGGCCCGGGTTGTGCGCAAGCCGCGCCAGGCCGGCGGCGATGCGCGGGCCGGTGCCGATGCCGGTGGCCAGCACCTCGCCGTCGTCGCGCCATTCGCGGGCGGCGGCGGCAATCATCAGCTCGGCGCGGGTGAATTCATAAGTGGCGCTCACGGTCGCTCCTTGGGTTGGCGGGTTCAAAGTACCGGCAGCGGCAGGTCGTGCACGTGGCCAAGGCCGCCGATGCGCTCCAGGTAGGCCGCTTCGCTCGCGCCCACCACCTCGTCGCGGTAGGCACGGAAGCCGTCCTCGGCCTCGGCGCCGGCGCAGTACGCCTTCAGCGCGGGCAGGTCCCAGCCGTAGGCCGGCGCGCAGGAAGTGGGATGGGCGCCGCCGGGTGCGTGCACCACGCCGCTTACCAGCGAGCGCTCGAAGGCGTTGTTGCGCGCGCGCGCCAGGTCTTCATCCTCCAGGCGCAGGTGCAGCGCTTCGCAGCTCACATAGCAGCGGTGCGCGGCGCGTGCGAACCATTCATCGAAGAACGGATCGGGCCCGTCGATGCGGGTGTTGCCGAGCACATCGCTGTCGTTCACGTGCAGCAGCGCGGCATCGAGCTCGATCGCCGGCATCGCCAACAGCACTTCGCCATCGGCATAGGGCGAACGCACCGTCCTCAGCTGGGGGTTCATGTCCAGCACGTCGGTGCCCAGCGCGGCGCGCGTCGGCAGGAACGGCAGGCGCGCGGCCGCGGCGCGCAGGCCCAGCTGCAGCATGCCTTCGTCAAGCTCCGTCACTTCCAGCACGCCGCGCTCGCGCGCCTGGCGGAAGTAGGGCTCGAGCGGAATCACGTCGAGCGAGACGAAGCCGAACACCAGCCGGCGCACCTTGCCGGCCGCGCACAGCATGCCCACCTCGGGGCCGCCGTAGGCGACCACGGTCAGGTCCTTCAGCGGCGAGCGCAGGATCTCGCGCACCAGCGCCATCGGCTTGCGGCGCGGGCCCCACCCACCGATGCCGATGGTCATGCCGTCGGCGAGCTGGCCGACCACGTCGGCCGCGCTCATGGTCTTGTCGATTGTCTTGGTCATGATGTGTTTAGCGGTATCCGATGCTGAAGTCGTGTCCCCACAGGCTGACGCGCGTGGCCTCGTAGGCGGCGTGGTGGCTCCAGTCCACCTCCAGGCCGCCGTGGCCGAACTCGAGGTCGAAGCCGCCGGGGGTCTTCATGTAGAAGGAAGTCATGCGGTCATTGCAGTGCTGGCCCAGCGTGGCCGAGAGCTTCACGCCGTGCTGCTGCGCGCGGTCCAGCGCGCGGCCCACCTCGGCCATGTCCGGAACCTCGGCCATCACGTGGATGCAGCCCGCTTCCGACGGCATCTCGAAGATCGCCAGGCTGTGGTGGCGGGCGTTGCCGCAATGCAGGAAGTGGATGCGCTTTTCCGGTTCGGCCGGGTCATTGGTAAAGCGCACGCGGAAGATGTCGGACAAACCGAAACCCATCACCTCGCACAGGAAGGCATAGGTCTCGTCGAAGGCCGGCGCGGGCAGGACCGCATGGCCCGCCCCCATCGGGTCAGTGACGAAGCGCGGCACGCCCACCGGCGAGATAAAGCGCAGGAAGTCCGAGCGCATGCCCCAGGAGATCTCATGGCGGTTGCCCGAGGGATCGGCAAACCAGGCCATGGCCTGCACGCGGCGCTGTGCCAGTTCCGCGGCGCTGGCGTGCACGACCTCAACGTTCGCCTGGCGCAGCGTGTCGAGCGCATGGCGGTAGGCCGGCTCGTCGGCAAGCTCCCAGCCCGATGCCAGGTAGCGGTCGCGCGCGCCCGGCACCACCAGGTAGCGGTAATCGCGCTCATCCATCTTCAGGTACAGCGCACCGCCGGGGGCGCCGGAACAGGTCATGCCCAGCACCTGTTCGGCATAGCGCCGCCATTGCCCCAGGTCGGTGGACTCGACCACGATGTAGCCAAGCGCACGGATATCCAACATGCCGGTCTCCTCAGGTTCGTTGCCACTGCTGGCTGATGGGACCATTCTTCCGTGCGCTGCAGCCCGGCACATCGTCCAGTGGGACTAGCCGGTCCGGCGCGGGCGTCACGCCGCTGCCGGGCGCACGAGGTACTGGCTGGTGGGGATCACGTCGATCTTGTCGAAGTCGATGAAGCGCTGGCAGCTTTCCATCATGGCCTGCAGGTTGCGCTGGAACTTGTCTTCGTCGCCGGCCGCGTCGAAGAACGCCTGCGGGTCGGTCATCGCCGCATCGGGGAAGCCCTCTTCGACAATGGCGTCGTAGTGCGGCGCGGCGTAGGTGAGCGGCCGCACCACCACGTTCTGCACGTAGAGGAAGTTGTCCTGGGTCTCGACCGCCACCGGCGTGTGGTGGTTGTGCCAGATGTCCAGCCAGGCCTGCGGCGTAAGCCGGGGCGGCCGGGTAAGGAAGGCAAGCTGCGCGAAGCCGGGCGTGCGTTCGCCGGGCGCGGCCGGGAAACGTGTATTGCGGATGGGCTGGGACTCCGTCACAAGGTAGCCGGCCATGCGGCCCACGGCGGCCGCGATCGCCTGGTCGAACGGCTGCCGCAGGCGGTCGATGGCGCTGTCCATCCAGACCGAGACCAGCCCGTCCATCTGCGGGCGGGTATTCGCCTGGCGCAGGCCCGCGGCCGGCAACACCGCGTCATCGGCCACGTTCACCTGCAGTCCGCGCGCGCCCAGCGCCAATAGCTTGTCCGCAAGCGTCGTGCGCAGCCGGCGCGCGAACTCCCCCGGCTCGGTCTGAGAATCGCGCCAGACGATATAGATGACTTTTTCCATGCTCCACGCTCCCTGGTACAGGTGCCGGCCGGGGCCGGACAGGTTGATGCGTGCGCGGAACAGGACCAAGCGCGGACAGCACGCGTCGCTGCGTCCGTCTGAGGTGCCATCCGTGTGCCGCGCCCGCTTGTCGGATGCATGCTAGGGGCGCGCATGGCGGGACTCATCCTCCATTCGGACTAGGAGAACCGATCGTCGGGCCACGAGGGAGTTACGCGTGCCCTGGAACACGCGTGCGTGGATGACGCCCTGGCGCTCAGCCGAGCGTCACCACACTGCTCAGCAGCATGCGCACCAGCGTGGCCTGCCGCGTGACCCCGGTCTTGGAGAAGATCGCGCGCAGGTGGGCGCGCGCCGTGTTCTTGCTGGTGCCCAGCGCCTCGGCGGCTTCGTCGAGCGTCATGCCGTCGGCAAGCACCAGCGCCAGCGCGGTCTCGGCGGGCGTGAGGTCGAACAGCTTGCGCACCACCTCGTGCGAGGCGCGCGACTTGCGCTCGGGATCGCGGATAAAGACCGCGCAGGCCGGGCGATGGCGGTGGTCTTCGGACCATTCGCTGAGCGGAATGGTGCGGATCAGCACGCCCAGCTTGCCGCGCCCCGAGGGGCGGGTGATCGACATGGCTTCGGCCAGCGCCGGCGCGCTGCCGTGATGCCCCATCTGGGCGCGGCGCAGCAGGTACTGGAACTTGCGGCTTTCCTGTGCGTAGGCGATCTCGAAGTTGGCGCCGTTGAGGCGGATGCCGTCGTTCTCCGCCAGGATCTCGTCGGCTTCCGCATTCTTCTTCAGGATTGCACCGGCTGCGTCGAGGATGACCATGCCGACCAGCATGCGGTCGATCGCGCCCGCATAGAGGCTGCGCTCCGATTCGACCACATCCAGCCTGGAATGCAGCCGGACCGCGCGCCTCAGGTGCGGCAGGATGGTGGCGCACGCCGCCTTGTCCACCTCGGAGAAGTCCTGCGCGTCGTGCTGGCGGCAGACGCGCAGCCGGCACTCGACCCCGTCTTCGGTGCGGATGTCGGCGCCCAGCAGGTAGCGCACGCCAAGCGGCTGCAGGAACTGCCGGTAGATCTCGCTGCGGCACCAGTTGCCGGCGCCCATCGCTTCGTCGACCGTCACGGCCCGGTCCGTGGGCAGGTTGATAAAGGGATCGATGGCGTAGTAGTAGGTGTTGTACGACGCCTCGGCCTCCAGCGAAGTGCCGTCCTGCGACGCGTGCACCGCGATGCCACTGCGGTCGCTCGCGGGCGAGCGCAGGATGAAGCTCACATAGCTGGCACCAAGTTGCTTGCGCAGCATTTCCAGCGCGCGGCCCCAGGGCACGGGTTCCATCGGCCCTTCGTAGACCGCCGCCAGCAGCGCGCTGAAATGCGGCAGGCTCAGTCCGGACTGCGCAAACCAGGGCGACGCCACCCCTTGCGCCTCAACGGTCGCCATCAACATTGTCTGTCTCCTGTTTCCTCGCCCCATGCGGGGACTGGCCGGTGCTCTGCGGCACCTGGGCAGCGCAGATTATAGGGAGGCTGCCTGCCGATGTCCGGCGCGCGGCGCCCTTGTTCGCCCTGGTTTGCGCCATCTAAGTGTTTTCCCTGACCTGCAATCGGACGATGCCGGTCCCGCCTGCCGCCGATCAAATGGCCGCACACCACAGGGCAACCGAAGGAGAACGACTCAGATGGATTTCACCGACAAGACCGTGCTGGTCACCGGCGGCGGCGCCGGCATCGGGCTCGCCACCGCGCAAGCCTTCCTGGAACAGGGTGCGCGCGTGGCGCTGATCGAGATCGACGCACAGCGCGCCGAGCAGGCGCGGGCGCTGCCGGGCAAGCCCGGCGCGGAAGTGCTGGTGGTACAGGGCGACGCCACCGATGCCGGCACCGTGCGCGAACTGGCTGCGCAGGTCGAACAGCGTTTCGGGGTGCTGGACGTGCTGGTCAACAACGTCGGCGATTTCCTGCGCATCGCCAAGCCGTTCGAGCACTATGCCGACGACGAGATCGCCAGCCTCTACGCCGCCAACCTGGGCCACGTCTTCACCGTCACGCGCGCCATGCTGCCGCTGCTGCGGCGCAGTGGCGCCGGCAGCATCGTCACGGTGTCGTCGATCGAGGCCTTCCGCGGCATTCCCTACTGCAGCGTCTACGGCGCCTTCAAGGCCGCCATCACCGGCTTCACGCAGAGCCTGGCGCTGGAGCTGGCGCCGGCGGGCATCCGCGTCAACCTGATCGCCCCCGAGACCACCGAAACGCCGCAGGTTCCGGTGTCGCAGATGGTCGCTGCGGAACACCAGCACCATATCCCGCGCTGGATTCCGCTGGGCCGCTTCGGCACGCCGCGCGACATTGCCGACGGCATCCTGTTCCTGGCCAGCGAGCGCGCGGCCTGGATCACCGGCACGGCGCTGCATGTCAATGGCGGCGCGCTGGCCGCGGCCGGCTGGTATCGCGACCCCAAGGGCGCGTGGACCAACATGCCGGTCATCGGCGGCAACGGCATGAACCTCTGATGGCCGCGCACCGCGGCCACACCACCCCACCAAGGAGACAAGCATGAAGATACTGATCGTCGGCGGCACCGGCATGATCGGGGGCCACGCGGCCCTGCACCTGCGCAGCCGCGGGCACGACGTCACCATCGCGGGGCGCAACCGCCCCGCGCCCGGCACGGCGCTGGGCGGGCTGGACTTCCTGCGCTGCGACTACATCGCCAACGACGTGCCGGCCGCGCAGCTCGGCGCCTTCGACGCGCTGGTCTTCGCCGCCGGCAACGATGTGCGCCACGTGCCGCCCGGCGGCGACGAAGCCGCGCACTGGGAGCGCGCCAACATCGAGGGCGTGCCGCGTTTCCTGCGCGCGGCGCGCGCTGCCGGGATCCGGGTCGCCGTCTACGTCGGCAGCTTCTACCCGCAGGCACAGCCGCAGCTGGCCGAGGACAACGCCTATATCCGCTCGCGCAAGCTGGCCGACGAAGGCGTTCGCGCGCTGGCCACCGATGCCTTCCGCGTGAGCAGCGTGAACGCGCCGTTCGTCGTGGGCACGGTGCCGGGCCTGATGGTGCCGATGTTCAAGGCCTATACCGACTACGCCCGCGGCAACTTTGCGCCGATGCCGGATTTCGCGCCGCCCGGCGGCGTCAACTTCATCTCGGCCACTTCGCTCTCGGAAGCGATCGAAGGCGCGCTGTTGCGCGGTGAAAACGGCAAGGCTTACCTGGTAGGGGACGAGAACCTGTCGTTCCAGGACTATTTCGGTGCCTTCTTCCGCGACGCGGGCCGCCCGGTGCCGCCTGTCATCGACCAGGAGCATCCGTTGCTGCCGGACTCGGCCATCTGCTTCGGCCGGGGCAACACGCTCTACTACGAGCCGGATGCGGCCGAAGCCGCCCTGCTCGGCTATCGCCGCCGCGACATCCTGCGCACGGTCGGCGAGATCGTGACGCAGTACAGCTAGCCGTACGCTGCGGCGGCCCGCGCAAGCAGAACGCCGCAGCCGGCCTTACAGGCTTTATAGCCCCGAGATCAACTGCGCGTTATCGATGCGCAATTCGGCGCCATTGATAAAGCGCGACGCGTCCGAAGCCAGGAACAGGACCAGGTTGGCCACATCCTCCGGCTGGCACATGCGTGCCATCGGGTCCGTACCGATACCAAGCGTGGCCGGATCCAGGTCCGGCACCAGCGCCTGCGTCATCGGCGTCCAGACGCCATCGGGATGGATCGAGTTGCAGCGGATCCGGTAGCCGTTCTGCTTGCAGTGCACGGCCACGCTGCGCGTCAGCGCGGTAACGGCGCCCTTGGCGCCGCTGTATGCGCACATCATGGGCAGCCCGCCCAGCGCCGCCACCGACGACATCACCACGATGGAGCCCCCGGCGGGGTTGCCCTTCATTGCCTGCACACCGAACCTGCAGCCCAGGAAATAGCCGTCGGCATTGACGCGCATGACCTGCCGCCAGCTGTCGAGCGAGGTTTCCTCGATTGACCCGAGCGGACAGATGGCCGCATTGTTGACCAGCACGTCGAGCCGGCCGAAGCGGTCCTGCGTGGCGGCCATGGCTTTGCGCCAGTCCTCCTCGCTGGCAATGTCGTGGCGCACGAACATGGCCGCATCCCCGATCTCGCGGGCCAGTGCCTGCCCGGCCTCCTGGTTGACATCGCTGATGACCACGCGCGCGCCTTCGGCCGCCAGCATCAGCGCGTCGGCGCGCCCTACCCCGCTGGCCGCGCCGGTGACCAGCGCAACCTTGTCCCTGACTTGATGCATCGTTTCTCTCCTTGAGTTGCCGGCTTCAGCCGGCTTCGGGAATCCTGCCGGCCAGCACGGCCTGCAGCGCGGCTTCGCCATACACCGCAGCCACGGTTTCATCGAGGATGGGATTGCCGCGCAGCTCGCTGCCACCGTCCACGGCGATGCTCTGGCCGGTCACCCAGCCCGATTCCGGCCCCGCCAGGTAGCGCACCGCACTGGCAATGTCGTCCGGTTCGCCGGCGCGGCCCAGCGGCATCTGCGCGACGAACTTGTCGAGGATGGCCGGGTTGTCGAACATCGGCCCGGTCGCGCCGGAGCGGGTTAGCCCCGGCCGCACCGCATTGACGCGGATGCCGCATCCCGCCAGCTCCTCGGCGGCGGCGCGCACGAACGCTTCCAGCCCCGCCTTGGCGGCGCAGTACGCCGACAGCCAGCGGCAGGTCATGCGCGCCGCGTTCGACGAGATACAGACGATGGTGCCGCCATGCGGTGCCATCAGCGGCGACGCGTGGCGCACCGCCAGGAATGCGCTGGCGATGTTCAGCTCCAGCTCCGCCATCAGCGAGGCCGCGTCATGCATCAGCAGCGGACGGAAGCCGCCCCCACCAACGGTCGCGACCACGATATCGAGGCGCCGCTGCAGCTCCCAGGCTTGCTGCAGCGCGGCCTGCACGTCATCCTCGCGGCAAGCGTCGCCGGCGCTGATTGCCACGGTGGCGCCGGCCACCTGCGCGCACAGGCTGCGCCGTGCCGCTTCCAGCGCTTCGCCCCGCCGCCCCATGAGGACCACCGTCGCGCCGTCGCGCAGCAGCGCCAGCGCGCTGGCCGCACCGATGCCGCCGGCGCCGCCGGTGACGAGGGCTGTCTTGCCTTCCAGTACACGGGTCGTCGTCATCATGCCCCTCGCAGCGGCAGGTCCTGCGTCCAGTCCACCACCAGCTCGCGCGCGGCAATGCGCCACTGGCCGTCGCGCCGCACGAAGCGGTCGTGGTAGCGGATGCCCCAGTCCAGCTTGCGCGGCACGCCGTCCTGTTCGTACAGGTGGTTGGCCACGCAATAGGTCTCGCCGGTCGCGGTATCGCCATCGACTTCGACCAGTTGCTGGTGCACGTGATGCTGCGTGGCGCTGTACTGGCCGAGCGATGCCATGCCGTCAGCAATCGCCTGCGCTCCGTCCATGCGGAAGCCCGGCCCGCTCAGCCATGCGTCCGCCGTGAACAGCGCTGCCAGTTTCGGGAAATCGCGCCGGTCCACCGCCTGCGCATAGCGGCAGGTCAGGGCATGGATGGCTTCCTTGCACTCCAGTTCAGACATGGCCAGTCTCACTCCTTGTTGTGACCGCCAGCGCCGCGATACGCCGCGCGGGCAGTCGTTGGGATGGGGACTATCGTCGGCCTTGCCGCGCCGGGGGCCATCGTCCGCGTGGAGTATCCGGACCGGGTATCGCTTAGTCCGAACGAAGGATGTCGCGATGCCGTGCCCGTTCCAAGCTTCGATGACATCAATGAAGGAGACACACATGAAGCAGGCGGAACAGGCCATCGTCGCCGTCGTCACGGGCGGCTCGCGCGGTGCCGGCAAGGGCATCGCACTGGCGCTCGGTGCGGCAGGCGCCACGGTGTACGTGACCGGACGCACCGAGCAGGAAGGCAGCGCGCCGCTGCCCGGCACCATCCACGCCACCGCACGCGAGATCGATGCGCTGGGCGGGCGCGGCATCGCGCTCGCGTGCGATCATCGCGACGATGCGCAGGTGGCGCGTCTGTTCGCGCGGGTGCGAGAGGAATCCGGTCGGATCGACATCCTGGTCAACAATGCGACCTTCCTGCACGACGAGCTCATCATGCCGGGGCCGTTCTGGCAGAAGCCACTGGAGATGGCCGGCATCCTCGACGTGGGCCTGCGCTCAGGCTACGTCGCCAGCTGGCATGCCGCGCCCATGATGGCCGCGCAGGGCCGCGGGCTGATCGTGTTCACCTCGTCATTCGGTGCCAACTGCTATATGCACGGTCCGGCCTACGGCGCGCAGAAGGCGGGCATCGACAAGTTCGCGCACGACATGGCGGTCGACCTGCGGCCCTACGGCGTCGCGGCGGTGTCGCTGTGGATGGGGCCGCTGCGCACTGCGCGCACACTGCGGGTATGGGAAAAGCATCCGGACAAGTACGCGGGCTTCGCGCCGGTGGCGGAGACGCCGGAGTTCACGGGGAGGATTATCGATGCGCTGTACCGCGACCCTGCGCTGATGGAAAAGTCCGGCCGGGTGTTGATTAGCGCCGAAGCGGCGCTGGCCTATGGCATCGTCGATTCGGAGGGGGTGCAGCCGCCGTCGTACCGGCAGACACTGGGCGGGCCCCCGCCGGTGCATCCGGCGATTGTGGAATAGGAATTGGGCGCGCGCGAGCGTTGGAAATTGCCACCACCTCTCGCATGCGCACCCCTCTCCCGCAAGCGGGAAAGGGGTGCAAACAAGCGCGGCCTCCTACCCTCCCTGCGACACCAACCCCGTCGTGAACATCGTCGAGCGAATCAGCCACGCACCATCGATCCGCACATACTCATCCGCATAACGTCCCGTTAGAAAGGTACGCGAACCACTGGCATCATCCAGCGCCAGGTAGGCCAGATCCCAGCTGCCCTGCGCCAGATTGTCATCCAGCACACGGATATCCCCCTGCCCCGCAAAATGCATCTCCCGCAGCGTCGGCCGGCACGCCAGTTCCGCAAAGCACTGCACCAGTGCCTCGCGCCCGGCAAAGCTGCCGATCCGGTCATAGTGGATATGCGCGTTGTCCGGCACGAAACAGGCGCGCATCGCGTCAGGGTCCTTGTCATCGCAAGCGCGCAGGTAGCGCAGCTTGAGCGCGCGGATCGCCTCCGCGGCTTCCAGCCGCGCGACGCGGTCGGCAATGGCGGCAATGTCGGTCATGATCGGTTCCTTGTTCATCAGGCTTCACGCAACTGGTACTTCAACACCTTGCCTGCCGCGCTGACCGGCAGCGACGTCACGAACAGCACCTCGCGCGGCACCTTGTAGTTGGCCATGTGCCGGCGCGCCCAGGCGATCAGGGCTTCGGCGTCCACGCGCGCGCCGTGGCGCAGCACCACGTAGGCACGCCCCACTTCACCGAGCCGCTCGTGCGGGATGCCCACTACCGCCACCTGGGCCACGGCCGGATGCGCCACCAGCAGCTTCTCCACCTCCGCCGGATAGCAGTTGAAGCCGCCCACGATAAACATGTCCTTGATGCGGTCGGTGATGCGCAGGTAGCCGCGCGCATCGAGCGTGCCGACATCGCCGGTATGCAGCCAGCCTTCGCTGTCGATGGCTTCGGCGGTGGCTTCGGGCAGGCCGAAGTAGCCCTGCATCACGTTGTAGCCCCGCACCAGCACCTCGCCCGCCTCGCCGGTGGCGGCCGGCTGCCCCTGCCCATCGATGCAGCGGATCTCGATGCCCGGCATGGCGCGGCCGGAGGTGGCGGCGACGGTTTCGGCGTCGTCGCCGGCGCGGGTCAGCGTGGCAAAGCCGCACGACTCGGTCAGGCCGTAGCCGGTGATGATGGTGTCGAAGCCCAGTTCGTCGCGCATGCGCTGGATCAGCGCGGGCGCGATCGCCGAGGCACCGGTCACCGCGACACGCAGCGACGACAGGTCGAACTCACGCAGGCGCGGCGCGTTAAGCAGGGTCTGGTAGAGCGTCGGCGGCCCGGGCAGCACCGTGATGCGTTCGTTCTCCACGCGCGTCATCACGGCCTCGGCGTCGAACACCAGGTGGGGCAGCACCGTGGCCCCGCGCGACAGCGCGGCGAGCCATCCGGCCTTGTAGCCAAAGGTATGGAAGAACGGATTGACGATCAGGTAGCGGTCGCCCGGCCGCACCCCGGTGATGGCGGCCCAGCCGTCGACGGCGCGCAGGTTCTGCGCGTGGGCGGTCATCACGCCCTTGGGACGCCCGGTGGTGCCCGAGGTGAACATGATGTCCATCAGCGTGTCGCCGCGCACCCCGTCCTCGCGCTTGGCGAACGCCGCCATGTCCGCCTGTGGCGCCAGCGCGAGGAAGGCTTCCCAGGCCAGCTCGTCGGGGCCGGGCGTCCGGCCCTGCCCGGGGCGCAGGATCACCAGCCGCTCCAGCGTGGCGGGGCGGTGTGGCGCCAGCATCTGCGGATAGCTTTCGCCGAGGAAAGCGTCGACGCAGAACAGCAGGCGCGCGCCGCTGTCGGCCAGCACGGCGCCGGCCTCGGCCCCCTTCATGCGCGTGTTGAGCGGCACCAGCGCCGCGCCTATGCTGTGCGTGGCCAGCGCCGCGATGATCCATTCGGAGAAGTTCGGCGCCCAGACGGCAACCCGGTCGCCGGGCTGCACGCCCAGCGCCATCAGCGCCCGGGCCGCCTGTATCCGGCTGGCGTCGAGCGCGGCGTAGGTGAGGCGCAGCCCGTCTTCCTGGATGGCGATGCGCTCGCCGTGGCGCCTGGCCGCGCGCCGCACCAGCTCGGGAATGGTCGCGGCGATGTCGTCGTTGGCGGCGGCGAGGTCGAGGTCGAGGCCGGCCGGTGCCGCAATGGCGTCGATGATGTCAGATGGGGTCATGTCAATCCGGGAACTTCAGGTGGATTTCGGCGCTGGACGGGCGGGCCTGGCAAGCCAGGGTCCAGCCCGCCTCCAGGTCGGCGCGGTCGAGCACATGGTTCTCGCCGAGCGTCACGTCGCCCTGCGTCACCTGGCACATGCAGGCGCCGCACAGCCCGGCGCGGCAGGAATTGGGCGCGGCCACGCCGGCGCGCTGCAACGCGTCGAGCACGGTTTCGTCCGGCGCCACGCCGACGTGGTGGATCTCGCCGTCGAGCTGCACGGTCAGTGCGGCGCCGCGCATCGCGGGCGCGGGCGATGCCGTGGCGGTGTCCCCCGCGCTGGCGGCCCCGCTTGCCGGTGCCTTGGCCGCCGGCACATCGGGCAAGGACACGAAGCGCTCGACGTGCAGTTGCCCGCGCGGCACCCCCAGGGCCTGAAGCGCGGCCTGGGCGCCGTCCATGAACGGGCCGGGCCCGCAGACAAAGCATTGCGCCATGCTCCACGGCCGCACCAGTTCCTCGATCTGGCGCTGCGTGGGCGGCCCCTGCACGCTGTCCAACCAGTGGATCACGCGCAGCCGGCCGGGGTGGTTGCGCGCCAGTTCCGCAAGCGCCTCGCGGAAGATGATGGAGCGCTCGTCGCGGTTGGCATAGACCAGCGTGACCGCGCCGCGCCCGTGGCGCAGCGCCGCCTTGGCGATCGACAGCACCGGGGTGATGCCGCTGCCGCCGGCCAGCAGCAGGAAATCGCCATGCAGCGCGGGCGGGGTGAACACCCCGGCGGGCGGCATCACCTCGACCGTATCGCCCGCGCCCAGGTGGTCGCAGATCCAGTTGGACACGCGCCCGCTCTGCACGCGCTTGATCGTCACGCGCAGGGCGTTGTCCACCTCAGGCGTGCTCGACAGCGAATAGCAGCGCTGCAGCGGCACGCCGTCCACGGGCACGCGCAGGGTCAGGAACTGCCCGGGACGGTAGGCAAACGCATCGCGCAGGCCGTCCGGCAGCGCGAATACCAGCGAATGCGCCTGGTCAGTTTCCGTGACGACTTCGGCGATCTGCAGCCGGTGGAATTGCACTGGCGCCATGATGTCCTTCTATTGCTTGAGGGCGGGGTCAGGCCACGCCCATGATGGTCTGCGCGTTGTCGATACGCAGTTCCGCACCGTTGATAAAGCGCGATTCGTCGGAGGCCAGGAACAGCACCAGGTTGGCCACGTCGCGCGGATGGCACATGCGCTGCATCGGCTCGGCGCCACCCACCTCCTCCGGCAGGGCCGTGGCACCGCCCGGCAGGAAGGCCGCGGTCATCGGCGTAAGGATGCCGTCCGGGTGGATCGAGTTGCAGCGGATCCGGTAGCCGCTCTGCTTGCAGTGCCCCGCCACCGCGCGCGTGAGCGCAGCCACCGCGCCCTTGCTCGCGCTGTAGGCGCAGAACGCGCCCATGCCGCCCAGCGCCGCCACCGACGACATATTGACGATGCTGCCGCCGCCCGCCTTCATCGCGGCCACGCCGTACTTGCAGCCGAGGAAGTAGCCGTCGGCATTGATGCGCATCACGCGCTGCCATTGCTCCAGCGTGGCGTCCTCGACCGAACCCAGCAACAGGATGGCGGCATTGTTGACCAGCACGCTGGGGGCGCCGAATTGCTTTTCGGTGCGCGCCATCACCTGCTGCCAGCCGGCTTCGCTGGCGATGTCATGCGGCACGAACAGCGCGGTCTCGCCGATCTCGCGCGCCAGCGCATGGCCCGCCTCCTCGTTGAGGTCGGTCAGCACCACGCGCGCGCCCTCGCGCGCCAGCAGCAGCGCGTCTTCCTTGCCGACGCCGCTGGCGGCCCCGGTGACGATGGCGATCTTTCCTTCAGTACGTTGGCTCATGGGTGGGCTCCTCGTTGGTGTGTGCCTGCCGGTCGCCGGCAGGCTGTCGTGTCAGATGGCGGCCCGCGTTGCGCCCCGACCAGATGCAGTCGGCAAGCGACAGGCCGCTTACGTAATGGTTGGATGCGATGCCAGCGGCAGTGCGGCCCACGGCGTAGAGCCCTGGAATGGGCGCCCCGCCAGCGGCGGCCAGTACACGGCCGCTGGACTCTTCCACCGACAATCCGCCCAGCGTGATGGCAGGGCACGGAAAGACGCGGCTGTTGGCCGAGATGTCGATGGCAAGCCACGGCCCGGTTTCGAGCGACGCGCACATCGGCGCCGATTTGCCGGCCGGATCGGGGATCTCGCCGCGGGCCGCGGCGTTATAGGCATCGACGGTGGCCCGCAGCGCCGCGCCGGGCATGCCCAGCTTGCCGGCAAGCGCTTCGAGGCTGGAGGCACGCCGCGCCCCCGCCAGCATCAGCAGCGCCGCGGGCAAGGCCTGGAAGGCCCACAGCCGGCCGCCCAGGCATTCACGCAGCGCGGCGCGCGCCAGTTCGCGGTTCAGGACCAGCCAGGCCCGCCCGCCATGCCGTTCGCAGATGGCGTGGCCAAGGGTGGCGCCGTAGGTTTCCTCGTTGCCGATGCGCGCGCCCTGCGCATCGACCACGCAGCCGCGCGCCCAGTCGAACGGCGGATTGATGAAGCGCCATGCCGAGACCCGCTCCAGGTGCCGCGTGGCCGCGCCCGCCGACTCACCAAGGCGGATGCCGCTGCCGTCGCAGCCGGTCGCGCCAAGGCGCCAGTTCTGCAGGTATTTGCCGGCGTGGCGCGCCACCATGGCGCGGTTGAAGATAAAGCCGCCGGTGGCCAGCACCACCGCGCCGGTGCGCACCGCGACCGGGCGCGCATGGCGCAGTTCCAGTTGCAGCACGCGCTCGCGCAGCAGGTCGGCCAGCGCAGGCGCTGCGTTGTGCAGGCGCTCGGCCAGGCGCGCCAGGCGGGCGTGGCGTTTCTGGTGGCGGCCCGGCGGCAGCTGCCACAGCTCGATGCCGACGACCGCGCCGTCCTGGTCGAGAATCAGCCGTCTTGCCGCGGTCTGGCGCATCACCGTCACCTCCGGCCGGGCCTGCACGGCGGCGCGCAGGACGGCGTACAGCGTGCGGCCGGACATGCCGGGGCCTTTCACGCGGTGACCGCGCGGCGCGGGCGCGGCATGCTGCGCGTAGGCGGCGACCGCTTCGTTGCCGGAGTAGTAGAGGTAGTAGGGCTGCGCCGGATACGAGGTCTTGCGCGGCGGCACGGTGGCGGCAAAGCCCACGCCCAGGCCTTCAAGCCAGCCGATCATCTCGCGGCTGCGCTGACAGAACGCCTGCAGCGTGGCATCGCTGACGACCCCGCCCGTCTCCTGGCGCAGGTAGTCCGCCATCGCCTGCGGTGTATCGGCGTAGCCCGCGGCGGACTGGTACGGCGTGCCGCCGCCGGCGTAGACCACCCCGCCGCTCTTGGCGCTGGCGCCCCCGCCTTCGAAGCGTTCCGCAACGATCACGCGCGCGCGGCCATGCGCGGCCTCCAGCGCGGCGCAGGCCCCGGCGGCGCCGAAGCCCACCACCACGGCATCGCAGGCGGCCTGCCACGGGTGTGCGTCCGGATCGTCGAGGCGCAGCGGCGCGTGGACCGGCGTGGCGGAATCGGTCGGAGGGTACATGCTGGCTTGCGCTCCCGGCTTAGGCCGAACACAGTGCGCCAAGCGGCGCGGACGTGGTGTAGGCACCATCGACATAGACCAGCGGCGACACCTCGCCAGCCAGCTTTACCTCGCGCAGGCGTCCGATGAAGACCGCGTGCGTGCCGTAGTCGAAGCGGCCATCCTGCTGGCACACCAGGTTCGCCTGGGCATCGCGCAGGCACGGCACGCCGAGCAGATCGTCCTCCCACTCGCCACTGGTGAAGCGTTCCTCGCCCTTGAGCCGGCCGCTGCAATCCACTGCGATATCGCGGTGGTCGGCTGCCAGCAGGTTGATGCAGAAGTCCGCGCCGGCATCCAGCGGCGGGTAGATCGAAGAATTGCGGTTGATGCAGATCAGCAGCGAAGGCGGGTCCGCGGACAGCGAATCGACCGCGGTCACGGACATCGAATAGCGGCGCTCGCCATGGCGGCAGCTGATCACCGCCACCGAGCGCGCCATGCGGCGCATCGCCATCAGCATGTCTTCGCGCAGCGCGGTGCTGGGTTCGGGGTTGGCGCTCATAGGGCCTCCTGTACGGTTTGAGCATGGGGCGCGGCGGCAGGCTGGCGCGCGTTCTGAGAGAGCACGTCGGCAGCGATAAAGCCGAAGGTCATGGCCGGGCCCAGTGTCGAGCCCGCGCCGGGATAGCTGGTGCCCATCATCGAGGCACTGGTATTGCCGATGGCGAACAGCCCGGCAATGGCGCTGCCGTCGTCGCGCAGCACGCGCGCGCTGGCGTCCGTCACCAGGCCGCCCTTGGTGCCGATGTCGCCGGCATCGATGCGCACAGCGTAGAACGGCGCCTTGCCGATCGGCGCCAGGCACGGGTTGGGCCGCACTGCCGGGTCGCTGTAGTAGGTATCGAACAGGTTGTCGCCCTTGCCGAACTCCTCGTCCACGCCGGTGGCAGCATAGTGGTTCATGCGCGCCACGCTGTCGGCCAGGCCGCCGGCATCGACACCGATCCGCTGCGCCAGCTGCGCCAGCGAGTCGGCGCGCACCAGGATGCCGGACAGGCTTGCCGGAATGCCGCGGTCCGGCATGACCGAGCCGGGCAGGATCGGCCCGCACGGATATTTGTGGCGGAAGGCGGCGTCGAACACCATCCACGCCGGCACGCTGCTGCCGGTTTTCTCGTGGTCGCGGTACATGGCGGGAACGAACTCGGAATACGGCGCGGCCTCGTTGACGAAGCGCCGGCCCTGCCCGTTCACCACCAGGCAGCCGGGCATGGCGCGCTCGATAAAGAGCGCGCGCTGCTTTTCCTCGCCCTGCACATGCACGGTGGGTGCGCCCCAGACGTGGGACATCAGCGCCACGCCGGCGCCGGCGGCCTGGGCGGCGCGGATGCCGTCACCGGTGTTGTTGGGCGGGGTCGCGCTCCAGGCGGCCTGGGTCGGCTGCGGCAGGTACTGTTCGCGCATGGCCTGGTTGCGCTCGAAGCCGCCGGCGGCCAGGATCACGCCGCGCAGCGCGCGGATCTCCACCACGCGCCCGTCCTGCACCGCGCGCACGCCGCGCACGGTGCCATCCTCGACGATCAGGTCCTGCAGCGCGGTGTCGAGCCACAGCGGAATCGCGCGGTCCATCATGGCCCGCCGCAGGCCGCCGACCAGGCTGTTGCCGAGCGTGAGCCGGCGGTCGCGCCGGGTCTTGCGGCGCCAGCCCAGGTCCAGCCAGTAGCGGGCAAACTGGCGCACCGCCAGGCCCAGCCAGCCGGGCGCGCGGCACAGCAGCGCATGCGCCTCGGCCGAGGTCACGGCCACGCGCCCGCCCACCAGCGTGCCCGGCGACGGCGGCCGCAGCCGTGCGAATTCCTCGCGCAGCTGCGCGCCGTCGAACGGCATCGGGTCGAGCGCGCGGTAGCCCGGCATCGCGCCCGGAACCTTCTGGAAGTAGTCCGCGTAGCGCGGCAGCGTGTAGTAACGCACGCCGGCCTGCTGCTCCAGGTACTGGAGCATGCGGGGCGCCTGCTCAAGATAGGCGCGCACGCGCTGTGGATCGCCGTGCTCGCCGGCGCACGCCAGGATGTATTCCAGCGCCGTGGCGTAGTCGTCGCGCCCGCCCGCCGGCGCGATATGGTGGTTGAGCGGAATCCAGATGCCGCCGCCGGACACCGCCGAGGTGCCGCCGTACTGGCTGCTCTTTTCCAGCACCACCACCGACAGTCCGCGGTCCGCGGCGCGGCAGGCGGCCAGCATGCCGCCGGCGCCCGAGCCGACCACCACCACGTCGAACTCGCTGGGCTGCATGCGCGCTCTGCTCTGGCTCATATTGGATCTCCGTGCGGCGCGCGGCTCAGATGAAGAAGTCAGTGTTGGCGCGGCCCATCATCACGCCGCCCAGGTTCTGGCCGAAGCGGTCCAGGTTGTTGGCGTAGTGGGCGCGGGCCGCATGCAGGTCGAGGAAGCGGCGCACCATCGGGTTGCTGCGGTAGATGCCGTTGCCGCCGGCATAGCGCAGCAGGCCGTTGGCCAGCTGCGCGCAGCGCTCGGCCACTTGCGCGGACTGGTAGCGGAAATGCAGGCGGCGCGGGGTCTGCACCTGGCCGCCTTCACGCGCAACGGCCAGCAGCTCGTCGAAATTGCGCTCAAGGATGGTCCGCATCTCGTCGATGGCGACCTGCGCGTTGGCGCAAGCCATCTGCGCGCCGCCGTCTTCCGCGGTCTTTCCGCCACCGTTGCTGCTGACGCGGCCGTCGGCATAGGCGACAAAGTCATCGAGCGTGCCTTCCAGCGCGCCGATGCAGGCGGTGCACACCGCGCGCACGAAGATCTGCGCGAACGGCAGCCGGTACAGCGGAACGTCATTGACCGCCAGCCCCGGGCTGGTGCCCATGGCGCCATCGACGGCGCGGTGGGTGCGGTACTCGGGCACGAACACGTCCTCGACCACGATATCGTGGCTGCCGGTCGCGCGCAGGCCCAGCACATCCCAGTTGCGCACGATCTTGTAGTCGGAGCGCGGCAGCAGGAAGGTGCGGTAGTCATAGGCGCCGCCCGGCTCGGCCGGCGGCACCAGCCCGCCCAGGAAGATCCAGTCGCACAGTTCGCTGCCGCTGGAGAACTTCCAGTGGCCGGAGAAGCGATAGCCGTCTTCGACCGGCGTGACCTTGCCCACCGGCATATAGGTCGAGGCGATCAGCGTGGCAGGGTTGCTGCCCCACACTTCCTGCTGCGCGCGCTCGTCGAACAGTGCCAGCTGCCAGTTGTGCACGCCGACCACGCCATAGACCCAGGCGGTGGACATGCAGCCCTTGGCCAGCGCCATCTGGATGCGGAAGAAGGTCTGCGGATCGAGTTCGTAGCCGCCGTGGCGGCGGGGCTGCAGCACCTTGAAGAAGCCCGCGGCCTGCATGTCGGCAATGGTCTCGGCGGGAATGCGCGCTTCGGCCTCGGCCTGCGCGGCGCGCTCGGCCAGCACCGGAATCATCTGCTCGGCACGCGCGATCAGCCGTGCCGCCAGTTCCTTGGGATTGTTGTCGTGATGCACCGCGGTCTCCTTGTTGCTTGGTCTTGTAGCTGGCCTTGATGTTTGCACCGGTGGGGCCGGGTGCCATCGTCTGTTGGGACTAGCTATGTCGCGATTTGGTGAGTGGGACTTCGTGGATGCTCTGGCCCTCTGGCCCTCTCCCCCGGCCCCTCTCCCGCAAGCGGGAGAGGGGAGCAAACCCGCAGGCTTGCATAGCGCCGATCAAGCCAGCGCGCGCAGCTTCCGTCCCTGCTTGCGGAAGTGCGGGATCACGTGCTCGCCGATATTGCGGATGGTTTCCAGCTGCGCCCACTGCGGCACCGTGCCCATCTGGCAGATGAACAGGATCTCGTCGGCGCCGGAATCGATCAGGCGCTGCACGTAGCCGATGCAGTCCTCGACGGTACCGTAGGCATGGTTGGGGTTGAGCATCATCATCGACGGGTCGCTGAAATCCACCGAGACCTTCTCTGAGGCGAACTTGGTGTTGATGACGGCCTTGCCCTGCGCGTCCGTGGCGGTGACATGCTCGTCGTCCCAGGTGGACGGGTCGGGCCGCTCGCCGCCGGCATACCAGTACGACAGCGACTCCATGAAATAACGCTGGCCCTTGATGCCGATCTTGCGCGCGGCCAGGCCGTCTTCCAGCACGATGGTCGGGCACAGCGCGGCCAGGTGCTGGTGCGGGCGGAAGCCCACCTGGTCCTCCGGCTTGCGGGTCTCCCACGCGGTACGGTAGATCTCGTTCTTTTTGGCGACATCCTCGGGGCCGCCAAAGCCAAGCACCAGCGCGCCCATGCCGCGCGCGCCGGCGCGCTGCAGCGTGTCGGCATTGGTGCAGGCCAGGTACATCAGCGGGTGCGGGTCCTGGCGCGGCTTGGGGTGGATCGGGCGGCGCGGGATCTTGATGAACTCGCCGTCGTGCTCGATCTCGTCCTGCGTCATGATCTTCGGGATCAGGTACATCGATTCGTCGATCATCGGGTGCAGGCTGTTCAGGTCGTAGCCGAAGGTGCCGGCCTCCTGCTGGGTGCCGCCCTTGCCCACGCCGAAGTGCACGCGGCCTCCGGACAGGATGTCCAGCGTGGCGATGCGCTCGGCCACCTTGACCGGATGGTTCATCGCCGGCGGCAGGCACACCACGCCGTGGCCGATGCCGATGCGCTGCGTGCGCCCGGCGACGAAGGCCAGGAAGGTTTCCGGCGCGCTCATGTGCGCATAGTTGGTCAGTGCGGTGTGCTCGACCGCCCAGACCACGTCAAAGCCCATGTCCTCGGCCAGCACCACCTGTTCCATGATTTCATCGAACACCTTGTGGTCGCCGGCACGCGAGGCATCGACGGTCTGGGCTTCATAGATCAGTGAAAAACGCATTGCAGTCCCCTTGTCTGGCATTGATGGTTCAGGACCGCCGCCGGGGCGCCGCCCGTTGCCGCGCCACCGGCCCGAAACGGCCTGTGTGATCGCAGTGTGGTCGGCGCAAGGCGTTGCAACATCGTCTGATTGGATTATGAACAGGACATGGAGCATCCCTATCATTGGCCACGGGCATCACGCCCGCTTTCACCAGGAGGATCAGGACATCATGCAAGCCAGGCTGCTGCTTTACCCCGTCGCGGACATCGACACCGCGCTGCCGTTCTTCACGGAAGGACTCGGACTACCGGTGAAGTTTCGCGACGGAAACCGCTATTGCGCGCTCGACGCGGGCGCGCTGACGCTGGCGCTGGTGGCCGGCGAGGAACGCCTGGTGGACCAGCCCGCGCTGGCCTTCAAGGTGGATGAGGGTGACGATATCGCCGCAGCGATGGCGCGGCTGGTGGGTGCCGGTGCCGGCGTGACGCTGCCCGCGGCGCAGGGGCCGCATGAGACGCGCGCGGTGCTGGAAACGCCGGAAGGCTTTGCGCTGGTGCTCAGCGCAAAGCCCTGACGTGCGTTACGTGGTTTAGCCGAGAGAAATCACGCTGCTCAGCAGCATGCGCACCAGCGTGGCCTGCCGGGTCACGCCGGTCTTGGAGAAGATCGCGCGCAGGTGCGCGCGCGCCGTGTTCTTGCTGATGCCGAGCTCGTCCGCGGCCTCATCGAGCGTGAGCCCGTTGGCCAGCTGCAGCGCCAGCTGCGTCTCCGCCGGGGTGAAGTCGAACAGCTGGCGCACGACCTCGTGCGAGGCCTGCGAGCGCCGCTCGGGGTCGCGGATGAACACCACGCAGGCGGGGCGCTTGCGGTTGTCCTCGGACCACTCGCTGAGCGGGATGGTGCGGATCAGCACGCCCAGCCTGGCGCTGCCGGACGGGCGCGTGATCGACATCGCTTCCATCAGCGCCGGCGTGGTGCCGAGGTGGCCCATCATGGCCTGGCGCAGCAGGCGCTGGAACTTGCGGTTCTCCTGGCCGTATTCCACGTCCAGGCTGCCTTTGGCGACACGGATGCCATCCTTGGCGCCCAGGATTTCATCGGCGGCGGCATTGGTCTTGATGATGGTGCCGGACTCGTCCAGGATCACCATCCCGACCAGCATGCGGTCGATGGCGCTGGCATAGACGGTGCGCTCGGATTCAACCACGTCGATGCGCGAGTGCAGGTCCACCGCGCGCTTCAGGTGCGGCAGCAGCGCGGTGCACAGCGCCTTGTCCGCGGCGGAGAAGTCGCGTCCGTCATGCTCGCGGCACACGCGGAAGCGGCATTCGACGCCGTCATCGGTACGCAGGTCCGCGCCAAGGATGTAGCGGATGCCGATGTCCTTGAGGAACTGCTGGTAGAGCTCGCTCTGGCACCAGGCGCCGGGCCCGAGATGCTCATCGATGGTCACCACCCGGTCCGACGGCAGGCCGATGAACGGGTCGAGCGCGTAGTAGTAGTTGTTGTAGGAGGTCTCGCCCGGCAAGGTCGAGCCATGCTCGGACGCATTGATCATCAGCCCGGGCCGGTCCGTGGCCGGCGAGCGCAGGATCAGGGTGCAATAGTTGGCATTGAGCTGGCGGCGGATCTGTTCCAGTGCCTTGCCCCAGGGCACCTGCTCCATCGGGCCCTGGTAGATATTGCCCAGCAATGTGCTGAACTCCGACAGCGACACCGTCGCCTGCGCGAACAGGTGTACGGCCGCCTGGTTCTGGCTAACCTCCATCAGCATTTTCCTCTGTCTCCATTGTGGCGTGCGCAGCGCTTCGGACGTGCCGGGTCGGCGCTGGCCTGCTACGGGCTCTGTGGCCCTTTTTTGTGCCCTGATTATAGGGACGGCAAAGGGGTCGCGGCTTGCCCCCGCCTTCGTGGTTTGCCCTAGGCAAGACCGGCTGCACACGCTGGCCGGACTAGTCCTGCGGGACAGGCCAATCCTCACGCGCCGGCGGGCCGAACACATACTCCAAACAGACTAAGGACAGACCCATCCCGGCCGTTCAAGGGCAAACCCCTACACGCCGTGTGATGCCCCCCTGTCCTACCCAAACAGACGATGCCGTGCCGCCGCGCTGCCGCTACAAGTCAGCCATGCGCGGCGATCCCCGCCGCCTTCTTTTCACGGAGAACCATGACCATGGCGGCAAACCCGCGGCAGCAGGCCGCAGTGATCACCGGAGCGGCCAACGGCATCGGCCGCGCGCTCGCGCAGGCGCTGGCAGCGCAAGGCTACGCGCTGGCGCTGGCCGATATCGACGCCGGCGCGCTTGAAGCGGTGCGCGAGGCGCTTGCCGGCCAGGGGGCGAACGTCATCGCCGTGCCCACCGATGTCTGCGACGCGCGGCAGATCGAGCACCTATGTGAAGAGAGCTTCCTGCGCCTGGGCCGCGTCGACCTGCTGGTCAACAACGCCGGCGTGCTCGTCACCGGCCGCTGCTGGGAGCTGCCGCCGGAAGTGTTCGACCACGTGATGCGCGTCAACCTGTGGAGCGTGCTGCACGCGCTGCGCTGCTTCGTGCCGCGCATGGCGGCACAAGGCGCCGGCCATATCGTCAACGTGGCCTCGATGGCCGGCCTCGCCGTGGGGCCTTGGCTGGCTCCCTACACGCTGTCCAAGCAAGCGGTGGTGGCGCTCAGCGAAGGGCTCGCGCTGGAGCTGCAGGCCGCGGGCCTGCCGCTGGGCGTGTCCGTGGTCTGCCCCGGGCCGGTGGCCACCGGCATCGCTGCGGGCCTGGACGGTGGCGGCGCGCAGGAGGTGGACCACATGAACGGCGCGCTGCGCAGCGGCATTGCCGCCGGCATGACGCCGGACGCGGTCGCGCGCTACATCCTGGACGGGGTCTCGGCCGGCCAGTTCTGGATCCTGCCGCACGAGCAGGCCGTGCATGCGGCGCTTGCGCGCGCGCAAGGCATTGCCGCCGGCACCGCGCCGGCGTTCGCGCTCTGACACCGATTTCCCCACTGCAATCCAGGAGACCCCATGCCGCTCGATCCCCAGGCCCGCGCCGTGCTTGAAGCCATGGCCGCCATGCCCAGCCCCGACTTTTCCGCGCTGCGCGCGGCCGACTACCGTGCCGCGCTGGCTGCCATGCCCGCGTTCGCGCCCGGCGACACCGTCGCCGCGCAGCAAGACCTCACCATCGATGGCGCCGCAGGCCCGCTGAAGGCCCGCCTGTACCGGCCCGACGACGGCACCGCACTGCCGCTCGTGGTCTATTTCCATGGCGGCGGCTTTGTCCTCTGCGGCCTCGATTCGCACGACAACATCTGCCGCGGCCTGGCGCGCCGCAGCGGCGCGCTGGTGCTGTCGGTCGACTACCGGCTCGCGCCGGAGGCACGCTTCCCGGCCGCGGCCGACGACGCCGTCGCGGCCGTGCGCTGGGCCGCCGCGCATGCGGCGCAACTGGGCGCCGACCCGGCCCGCCTTGCCGTGGCCGGCGACAGCGCCGGCGGCAACCTTGCCGCCGTTGCCTGCCAGCAGCTGCGCGGCAGCGCCATCGCGCTGCGGCACCAGCTGCTGCTCTACCCCTACCTGGACTGCAGCGACGCCGCGGCCACCAGCGCCAGCTACCGCGAATGCGCGCAGGGCTACTTCCTCAGTGCCGCGGAACTGGACTGGTATCGCGCCCAGTACCTGGCCAACCCGGCGGACGCCACCGATGTGCGCGCCAGCCCGCTGCACCAGCGCGAGCTGCATGGCCTGCCGCCAGCCACCATCATCACCGCCGAATACGACCCGCTGCGCGACCAGGGCGAGGCCTATGGCGAGGCCCTGCAGCGCGCGGGCGGCAGCGCCACCGTGCGCCGCTGGCCCGGCCAGTTTCACGGCTTTATCAGCATGCAGGGGATGATCGATGCCGCCAGCGATGCACTGGATGCGGCCGCGGCATCGCTGCGCCAGGCCTTCGGCAGTACCAGCCGGCAGGAGGCAGCATGAGCGCCACCACACTGCCGCCGATGGCCGACGTGCTCGCGGCACTGGCCGCGGGCCAGCGTGTGCTGGTGATCGAGGACGAGACCGACGAGGCCACCGGCTGCGTCCTGGTTGCCGCCGAGCGCGCCAGCGAGGCCGATGTCAACTTCATGGCCGCCGAGGCGCGCGGCCTGGTCTGCATGGCAATCACCGAGGCGCGCCGCGCGCTGCTGCAGCTGCCGCCGATGGCCGCGAACCACCGCCAGCGCGAGCGCTACACGGTGTCGATCGAAGCGGCCAGCGGCGTCAGCACCGGCATCTCCGCCGCCGACCGCGCGCTCACGCTGCGCGTGGCGGCGGCAGCGCGCGCGCAGCCGCATGACCTGGTCCAGCCCGGCCACATCTTCCCGGTGGTGGCCCAGCCCGACGGCGTGCTGCGCCGCGCGGGCTTTGCCGAGGCCTGCTCAGACCTGCCGGCGCTGGCCGGTCGCGTAGCCGCCGGCGCCTACGCGATGCTGCTCGATGACGACGGCGACCTGCTGCGCGGCCCCGCCCT
This sequence comes from Cupriavidus sp. FW305-27, assembly GCF_058787995.1. Classification (NCBI taxonomy): domain Bacteria; kingdom Pseudomonadati; phylum Pseudomonadota; class Betaproteobacteria; order Burkholderiales; family Burkholderiaceae; genus Cupriavidus; species Cupriavidus sp. FW305-27. The sequence continues at coordinate 19,604 of NZ_JBYTAG010000043.1, read as the reverse complement.
GCTGGCCTTCGCGCGGCACCACGGCCTGCCGGCGGTTTCGATCAGCGGGCTGATCCACCACCGGCTGCTGACCGAAGGCGCGCTGTGCCGCACGCATTCGACGGAACTGGCCACGCCCTTCGGTTGCTTCACCGTGCACGCCTACCATGACGCGCCGGTCGATGCGCTTCATCTTGCGCTGGTGCTGGGCCAGCCCGATCCTGGGCAGCCAGTGCTGACACGCGTGCAGACCGTGGAAATGCAGCGCGACGTGCTGGGCTTCGGCACGCCGGCCCTGCCCGCCTGGAACCTGGAGCGCTCGCTCGCCCGCATCGGCGCCGAGGGTTGTGGGGTGCTGGTGCTGCTGGATGAGCGCGAATCGCCGCAGCAGCGGCTGGAGCGGCTGGCAGCGCCGGCCGCCGCCATGCCGGCGCCGGCCTTCGCGCAACGCGCGCTGGGGGTCGGGGCGCAGATCCTGCGCGATGTGGGGGCGCACAAGCTGCGCCTGCTCAGCCACCCGGTGCCGTATCGCGCCGTCACCGGCTTCGACCTGGAGGTCACCGAGTTCGTGCCGCCGTGCTGAATTATCAGGAACGGGGACCGAAGCAATCTGCAAAGCAGCGCGTGAAGCGCTCCACTTCGGCGTCTGGCAGGTGGTTGATGCCGCCTGCCAGGCGCCGGCCGCCGCCGGTCTCGAAGCCGCGGCAGAAATCGGCCGCCCCGGTGGCGCTGTGGGCGGGCACCCGCACGCTGACGGCAAAGCCGCCGCCGGACTTCGGCGAGAGCAGGCCGATGGCGTCGCCGGGCCGCCCGCGCACCAGTTCATTGGCCAGCACGCCGATCGCGCGCCGGGCCCACGGCGCGTCAGGCAGCACCAGCAGCGCGGCGCCGGGCACTTCGTGCGCGGGCGCCAGGCGGCGCGCGCGGGCCATGTCGTCCGCATAGCCGTCGCACAGCACCGCATAGGCCCCGCATTGCGCGGCGAACGCCAGCGGGTCGGCAAACGGCAGCATGTGCCGCGCCAGCTCGGCGGGATCGAAATGCAGGTCCGCCACGCACTCGCCATAGGCGTTGTAGTTCAGGCACGTGCCCAGCTGTTCCAGCACCGCGGTTTCGCGCTCGCCCAGCCCGGCCTGCGCCGCCAGCGCGCGCGCCACGCTGCCCAGGTTGTCGCCGAACGCGGCGGTGATCGCCCAGCGCCGGTGGCAGCCGTCCAGGTGGCGGTCGACCAGGAGGCTGGTGCAAACCTCCGGCCCCTCGTCGATATGCGCGCACAGGCCGGCATGCCCGGGCAGTTCGCCGGCATGGTGGTGGTCGAAGTAGTCCACCCGCGCACCGGCGCCGAGCAGCCGCATCAGGCCATCGCGGTTCTGCTCCAGCGAGATGTCCAGCGCGGTCACGGTATCGCCGGGCCCGGCGTCGATGCGCTCGAGCAGCCGGATATCGCGCTTGACGCCGGTGACCAGCGTGGCGTCGCCGGGCTGCGCCAGGCGCAGCTGCTGCAGGGCGCACAGGCCGTCGGCGTCGCCGTTGAAGGCAAAGTAGCGTGTCATTGGTGTGGTCAGGACTCAGGGCATGAAATCGCCGCCGTTGGCATCGAGCGAAGCGCCGGTGATGGCCCTGGCGTAGTCTGACACGAGAAACAGCGCAGCGCGCGCGCAGTCGTCGTCGGTCGGCATGCGGCCCAGCGCAATCTGCGCGGTCACCGGCGCGATCACGGTGTCCTCGCTCACGCCCTGCTCGGCCGCAGCGTGGCGCACATAGCCCTGCACCGGCTCGCCCCACATCCAGCCCATGAAGATGCTGTTGGCGCGGATGCCATGCGGGCCCAGTTCGCGCGCCAGGTACTTGACCGCCACCGCCAGCGCGCCCTTGGACGCCGCGTAGCCGGATTCGCCGGGCATCGGCTTGCGCGTGGCCTGGGTGTTGATCATGACAATGGCGCCGCCGCCCTGCGGCTTCATCAGCGCCGCCACTTCCTGCGTCAGCGTCATGGTGCCGAACACGTTAGTGTCGAACACCTGGCGCCAGACATCCAGGTCGGCCGCTTCCACCGGCTCGGGGAAGTTGCCGTGCTGGAAGGCGCTGTTGACCAGCGCATCGATGCGGCCGAAGCGGCGCATGGTCTCGCCGGCCAGGTGCCGGGACTGGGCCCGGTCGGTGATGTCGGTCACCACCTTGAGCACTTCGCAGTCGGCGCCTAGTGCATCGATGCGGGCCTGGGCGTCGTCCAGCTTCGCCGCGGTGCGCGCGGCGATGGCAATGGCGCGTGCGCCTTCGCGCGCCGCCTCAACGGCCAGCTTGACGCCCAGCCCGGGACCGATTCCCGACACGATGACGACCTTGTCTTTCAACAGCATGGTGTTGTCTCCTGTGATGCGCAGTGCGCAGTCTTAGTTTTGCTTCAGGATGTGCCGTGCGCGGTAGCCGGCGAAATCGCGTTCCAGTTGTTCCTGGCTCAGTCCGAACTGCTCCAGCGTATAGGCGTGCGCCGCGCGCTGGTTGCGCGGGTTGCCCTCCATCCATGCCCACATGCCGGCGCGCGCGGACTCGGTCAGCGGCATGCCGGCAAAGCGGTAGACCGCCTGCGCCACGCCGAAGGGATCGCGCACGGTATCCTCGAAACGCACGTCGAGGAAGCAATCGGCAGGCAGCCCGTCGCGCACCGTCATGGCATGGGCGGTGGCGCGCTGCATCTGCCCGCTCCACTGCCGCCCCACCGTGGCGGCATCGGGCGCGTCGGCGTACAGCTTCCACAGCGTATGCGCCATGCTGGCCATCGACGGAATGGTCTGGGCGGGGTCGCGATGGGTCAGCACGACCTGCGCGCCGGGGAAGACCCGGAACAGGATTTCCAGCGTATGCAGGTGCTGCGGCGTCTTCAGCACCCACCGCTGCGCCGGCGGCTCGCCGCGCTGCCGCTTCTGCCACTGCAGGAACTGCAGCATGGTCTTCAGGTAGGCATAGACCTGGGTGTGGTCCTGGCGCGCCAGCCAGTCGGTATAGGACGGCACGTTGGCGTAGGAATCCATCGCGCACAGGAAGGAATGCTCCATCAGCATGAATTCCTCGTCGGCCGCCATCGCGTCGAGCGGATGGATGGCGAGGATGTCCGGGATAAAGCGGATCATCTGCGCCACCTCCTCGCGCGCCAGCCCGATGCGCCGGCCGGCATCGCGCACGTCCTCGCCGGGCAGCGGCGCCGGGTAGCGCGTTTCCCACCACGCCGCCGAGTGGAAGCGCGCGTCCGTGGCCAGCATGCGCTGCAGCAGCGTGGTGCCGGTGCGCGGCAGGCCGACGATCACCAGCGGATCGTCGACGCGCTCTTCCAGGATTTCGGGATAGCGCCGGCAGTAGTCCTGGATCACCAGCCGGTTCACCAGTTGCGCCTGCAGCTTGCCTTGCAGCATCTGCGCGCCCTGCGGCGACAGCCCGGCTTCGCGCGCAAGCGAGTCGGACAGCACCGCCAGCGCCTCGCGGTAATCGCCCGGGCCAAAGTCAGTCAGTCCGCCGGACTGTGCGCTGGCCTGTGCCAGCAGTCGCTCCACGTCAAGCACTGCGGTGTGGTCGGATGCGATGGTGTTCATGCGTTCTCCCGGCATTCATTCCTGAGCGATTCAAGCTTGACCACGCGCGTGCGCGGATGCACCGGCTGCGCCGCCCCCACCCAGCGCCAGCACATGGTGCCGTTGCGGTGGCCCGCGGCTTCCAGCCAGTTGGGCAGGCCCGGATCGCGCGCGCTGAGGACGACGGTGACGCCGCCGTTGGCATCCAGGCGGGCACTGTGCTTGTTCAGGCAGATGTCGTGGTAGCGGTAGTCGAGCGACTCCATCCAGTAGTTGTTGATCTGGAAATTCCAGAAATCGCAGGCCGGCACCCGGTCCACCTCGACCACCAGCGCCTCGTCGTCCGCCAGCGCCCAGCAGGAGTGGTAGTAGAAGATGTTGGGATCGCCGCCGGCCGCCTGGCATACGGCCTGGTCGGCGGGCGGCAGCGCATTGACATGGCCGCCATAGCCCTGGGCCCAGTCGGCGAAGATGCGCGCGGTCCCCTCGACAAAGCCAGCGGCGCGCAGCAGGCCGCCATGCAGGCGTTCAGCGTCGAGCACGGGCGGCTTGTCGCTGCCATTGAGGCGCTCGATGTGCAGTTCGGCCGGGGTCTCGGCCTTGCGGTCCATAAAGGTCTGCCGCACCACCAGCGCGTTGGTGCCCGGCTCCATGCGCACCCAGTTGCCTTCGTGCTGGCGCGCGCTGAGGGCGATCTCGAAACTGCCATCGGCCGCCACTGCCAGCTTGTTGCTGTCGAGAAAGCCGGTCTGGACCATGCGCCCGTCGGTTTCATAGCCGCCCTTCTGCGTGCCGAAACTCAGGTACGCCACCGTGCCGCGCCGGCCGCGGATGCGGTACTCGGCACTGCCGTCCAGGCGTGCGTATCGGTACAGGTTGTCCGGATTGTCCGCGCCGATCTTGGCGGTTTCGTGCGACGGCGAGAAGAAGCCGGGAAACGCCGGATCGGCAAATTCCACATGCATCTCCAGCGCAATGCGCAGCAGGCGGCTCAGGTAGCGGAAGCCCTCGGCGCGCGTGAGCGCGTCCGAGGGGGCCTCCGGGCGCAGGATCTGCTGCCCGCTGCGCTTGAGCACCTCGCAAAACTCGGCCCAGGTCTGGCCGCTCAGCAATTGTTCTTCGGCGGAGTTCGCCATCTGCCTGCTCCCGTGGTTCGTCGGCGAAGCAACGATACCGAGCGCGGGGCCGCCCCAGCCTCGTCCGGGTGGACTAGGAAATGCGCGCCGCGTCCCGCGATTTCTTAGTCCGCCCGGACGAAGTGGCGAAGGGCCCCGGCTCGCTACCTTGTGCCCATGCCAGACCGCCGCGACATCCCTGCACGGCGCCGGCAAACCAAGAGGAGATCCCGATGTTGACCCACCTGGAGCAACTGGAGGCGGAGAGCATCCACATCATGCGGGAGGTGGTGGCGGAATGCGAAAACCCCGTCATGCTCTATTCCATCGGCAAGGACAGCGCCGTGATGCTGCACCTTGCCATGAAGGCCTTCCATCCCGCGCGGCCGCCGTTCCCGCTGCTGCATGTCGATACCACATGGAAGTTCGGCGAGATGATCGCGTTCCGCGACCAGACCGCCGCGCGGCTTGGCCTGGACCTGCGCGTGCATGTCAACCCTGAAGGGCTGGCGCGCAATATCAGCCCGCACGAGCACGGCTCCGCCGTCCATACCGACGTGTGGAAGACCCAGGGCCTGAAGCAGGCGCTGGACCACTACGGCTTTGACGCCGCCTTCGGCGGCGCGCGCCGCGACGAGGAAAAGTCGCGCGCCAAGGAGCGCGTGTTCTCGGTACGCACCGCCCAGCACCGCTGGGACCCGAAGATGCAGCGCCCCGAGCTCTGGCGCCAGTACAACACCCGCAAGCGCAAGGGCGAAAGCCTGCGCGTGTTCCCGCTGTCCAACTGGACCGAGCTGGACATCTGGCAATACATCTACCTGAACGACATCCCCATCGTGCCGCTCTACTACGCCAAGGAGCGCCCGGTGGTGGAACGCGACGGCACGCTGATCATGGTCGACGACGAGCGCCTGCCGCTGCGCCCCGGAGAAACGCCGCAGCTGCGCAAGGTGCGCTTCCGCACGCTGGGCTGCTACCCGCTCACCGGCGCGATCGAGAGCGAGGCCGACACCCTCGGCGGCATCATCCAGGAAATGCTGCTGGCAACCACCTCGGAGCGCCAGGGACGGCTGATCGACAGCGACTCGGCCGGATCGATGGAAAAAAAGAAGCAGGAGGGATACTTCTGATGGAAACCCTGATCGACACCGCGCCCGCGCTTGCGCAGGACGCCGCGCAAGCCGCCGGCACCTCGGGCGAGATCGCCCACTACCTGCGCGCCCAGCAAAACAAGAGCCTGCTGCGCTTTATCACCTGCGGCAGCGTCGACGACGGCAAGAGCACGCTGATCGGCCGGCTGCTGTATGAATCCAAGATGCTGTTCGAAGACCAGCTCGCCCAGCTGGAGGCCGACTCGAAGAAAATGGGCACGCAGGGCGAGAACCTCGACTTCGCGCTGCTGGTGGACGGCCTGGCCGCGGAGCGCGAACAAGGCATCACCATCGACGTGGCCTACCGCTTCTTCGCCACCGACAAGCGCAAGTTCATCGTCGCCGACACGCCCGGGCACGAACAGTACACGCGCAACATGGTCACCGGGGCCTCCACCGCCGACCTGGCCATCCTGCTGGTGGATGCGCGCCGCGGCGTGCAGACCCAGACGCGCCGCCACAGCTACCTGGTGGCCACGCTTGGCATTCGCCGTGTGGTGCTGGCCGTCAACAAGCTGGACATGGTCGACTACTCGCGCGAGGTCCATACGCGCATCGAGAACGAGTACCGGGAGTTCGCCCGGCAGATCGGCCTGACCGATATCACCTGCATTCCGATGTCGGCCCTGCGCGGCGACAACATCACCGAGCCCAGCGCCAATACCCCGTGGTACCACGGCCCGACGCTGATGGCCCACCTGGAGAACGTGCCGATCGACAACGCGCCCGTGCAAGGCGAACCGTTCCGGTTGCCGGTGCAGTGGGTCAACCGGCCCAACCTGGACTTCCGCGGCTTTGCCGGCACCGTCAGCGCCGGCGAGATCCGCCGTGGCGACCGCGTGCGCGCGCTGCCCTCGGGCCGCGAGAGCCGCGTGGCCGGCATCGTCGGCGCCGCCGGCGCGTGCGAGCACGCCATGCGCGGCCAGGCGGTGACGCTGACGCTGGAGGACGAGATCGACATCAGCCGCGGCGACGTGCTGGCCTGCCCGGAAGACCCGCCGGCAGTGGCCGACCAGTTCGAGGCCACGCTGGTGTGGATGAACGAGGACGCCATGCTGCCCGGGCGCCCCTACCTGCTCAAGCTCGGCACGCGCACCGTGGGCGTGACCGTGGCGCAGCCCAAGTACAAGGTCAATGTCAACACGCTCGAACACCTGGCCGCGCGCACGCTGGAGCTGAACGAGATCGGCGTGTGCAACCTGCACCTGGACCAGCCGGTGGCCTTCGATCCCTACGCGCGCAACCGCGAGCTGGGCGGCTTCATCATCATCGACCGTCTCAGCAACAACACGGTCGGCGCCGGCATGCTGCACTTTGCGCTGCGCCGGGCGCAGAACGTGCACTGGCAGGCCATCGACGTGGACCGCCGCGCCCATGCCGCGCTCAAGCACCAGTCGCCGCGCATCGTCTGGTTCACCGGGCTCTCCGGCGCGGGCAAGTCCACCATCGCCAACCTGGTGGAAAAGCGCCTGCACGCGCTGGGCCACCACACCTACCTGCTCGACGGCGACAACGTGCGCCACGGCCTGAACAAGGACCTGGGCTTCGCCGAGGCCGACCGCGTCGAGAACATCCGGCGCGTGGCGGAAGTGGCAAGGCTGATGCTCGATGCGGGCCTGATCGTGCTGGTGTCCTTTATCTCGCCGTTCCGCTCGGAACGCGAGATGGCCCGCGCGCTCGCCGGCGACGGCGATTTCGTCGAAGTCTTCATTGACACGCCGCTGGCGGTGGCCGAGCAACGCGACCCCAAGGGCCTGTACCGCAAGGCGCGGCGCGGCGAGCTGAAGAACTTCACCGGCATCGATTCGCCGTACCAGCCGCCCGAGCGGCCCGAGATCCGCATCGACACTACCGCCGACACCGCGGAGCAGGCGGCGGAGCGGATCGTGGCGTGGCTGCGGGAGAAGCCCTAGGCCGAACGGACGATGAGGCGACGGACGGGGTCGGTACGATGGGAACGGCGGGATTTGCGTCTCGGAGTGCTGACAAGCTTGCCAAGTGCCATTGAGTCTGAATGACCAGTTGTGTGCTCCCTCTCCCGCTTGCGGGAGAGGGTTGGGGAGAGGGCCGGTGTGTCGACGAAGTGCAGGCTGTCGATACTGCCAATGCCTGCCCTCTCCCCCGGCCCCTCTCCCGCAAGCGGGAGAGGGGAGCAAACCCGCGGCATGCGGGTTTTGTCAGCAATCAGGGGCGAGATTCGCGCTTTTGACTGTTGCCACGACCCGACGGACCGCCATCATGCTGCCAGCCCCCCTGCCCGCCGCCGAGCTGAGCGCCCTGCTCGCCCAGCTCTACCAGGGCCCGACCGAAGCCATGCCCTGGGCCGGCTTCCTGGAAAGCGTGCGCCAGCGCCTGGGCGCCGCCTTCGTCACGCTGGTGCTGCGCCACCCTGCCACCGACCGGCCGGGCCTGATCGTCAATGCCTCCGACTACGGCCCGCACCTGCCGGGCGAGCCCTCGTACAGCGAGCAGTACTACGCGCTGTGCCCCTTCCTGGACCTGCACCCGGACCGGCTCTTCAGCGCCGACGAACTGTTTGGCGAAGCCGGCTGGCTGGCACACCCCTTCTACACGCAATACCTTCAACCGCTGGGCCTGCGCTATATCCTGGCGGCCAACCTGGTCACGCCCGACGGCGTGGAATGCGCGCTGTTCATCAGCCGCGTCCACGCGGGACAGGACTTCGGCGAGGCCGACAAGGCACTGCTGCACGGCCTGCTGCCGCACCTGAAGCGCGCAGTGGACCTGCATGCCGCGCTCGACGTGCTTGCATCCGAACGGTCCCTGTACGCGGACGCCGTCGACCGGCTGCAGGTCGGCACGGTGATCCTGGACGAACACGGCAGGACCATCCGGACCAACGACGTCGCCGGCCGCCTGCTGCAGGCGCGCGACGGCCTCTACCTGTCAGACGGCGCGCTGCACGCGCACTGCCCGGTGGAAAACCGCAGGTTCCGCAAGATCCTGGAAGGCGCGGCCCAGGCCCACGCGCTGGCCGCACCGCGCAGCGAAGTCACCACGCTGAGCCGCCCCGCCGCGCCCACACCCCTGAGCGTGCTGGTGCGGCCGATCCCGCTCAGCTATTGCAGCGAAGACAAGTCGCGCCGACCCGCGGTGGCGGTGTTCATCCGCGACCCGGCGGGATCACCGCGCAACACCCACGCCAACCTGCGCAAGCTGTTCCACCTGACCCCGACCGAGATCGAACTGGCTTTGCTGATGGTCGACGGGCTGACGCTGGACGAAGCCGCGATGCGGCTCGGCGTCAAGAAGAACACGGCACGGGCGCACCTGCGGGGCATCTTTGCCAAGACCGGGGCGACGCGGCAGGCGGTGCTGGTGAAGATGTTGCTGTCCAGTGTGGTGGGGATGGGGTAAGGGCTTCGTACTCCAAGCGGACGATGCCGGAGTAGCGCCGGACTGCTTTAATCCTCGCAAACCACCGGAGACGAGTCGATGACCGCGGATGCCGTGCAGCTTGCCAATCTCCTCTACATCTATGCCGAGCGCATGGACGCCGGCGATCTGCCTGGGGTCGCCGCACTGTTCGAGCATGCAGAGATCGACACCGGAGATGCAGTGCTGCGAGGTTCCGAGGCCATGCTCAAGCTCTGGCAAGCCTATGTGAAATTGCATGCGGATGGAACGCCCAGAACCCGGCATGTCATCAGCAATCCGATCATTGAGATTGCTTCGGGCAAGCTGACAGCTACCGTCAGATCGTACTACACGGTCCTTCAGGCATCCGACCGAATCGCGCTGCAGGTGATCGCGGCCGGTCGCTATCATGACGCCTTCGAAAAGGTCGACGGACGCTGGCGCTTCAGCCGCCGGAATTATTCGATGCTCGATCTGAAGGGCAACCTGACCGATCATCTGCTCTTCCCGTCTGCCTGAGAGATGGCGCGGCGGCACTCCTGGCAGGTCGAAATGCTAGGCAAGCAAGCGCAAGGCATCAGCGAGCGAAAGCACCGTTGTGCGCGAATCGAACGCCGTTGAAAAGAGATGGTCGTGCACGACCTGATCCGGGTCGTAGCAGCAATCCTTGACCGTGAATAGCCGGAAGTCCGCATCGCTCGCATAGGCGACCGACGACAGCACCACACCGGTCGAAGCAATGCCCACCATGAGCAGGGTATCGATACCCTGCGCGGAAAGCCGTACCTGCAGGTCAGTACCAAAGAACACGCTGGCGCGATGCGCGATGATCAGCGGCTCGGTGGCCTGCTGGCCGAGTTCCGGCGAGATCTGGTCGTCGACGAAAAGACCAAGCTGCTTGATTCCCTGCCCGTTCCGGTTCAACGGACTGACTTCCGGATAGCCTGGAGCAAAGTGGATCTTGGCAAAATAAACGCTGACGCCCCTGGCCCGCGCGGCGTCACACAGCTTGCGCGTGTTGGAGAGCAGAGTGGGCGCGACCGAGGGAAATAGCGCCAGGATGTCGGTCTGATAATGCATGACCACCAGCGCGGTTTGCGCGGGAACAATTGCCGGAATCTCAACGGGTGGCGACATAAGGCTACACGATAAGAAATGATGGTCGACTCTACCACGACCAATCGGTTGGCCGTTCTGGGTCGTCTACGGAAGTTGGCCGTGGGATCGTCAGCGAACGACCTGCACCCGGCTTCGAGGGTTCGAATGCATCCGCAGCCCGTTCAACATTGACTATGTTCGTCTCGCCGGCGGCCTAACCTTGGCCCTGAACCGGAGGATCAGTCTCTATGGCGAAGCCGGCAGGCTTTGGGCCACGGGGGGTAATGCCAGGGTCAGGAACTCGATCATTGGATCGGCCGGGCTGCAGGTCAAGTGGTGATCCAAGGGTGTCGGCCGCGATTGGGATACGCACGGTCAGCATTGTCCCCTCCCCTGTGGATCGCACGCTGAGCGTCCCGCCAAGACGCCGGGTACGCGCGCGCATGCTGCGCATGCCGGTGCCCGGATGCCGTTCGATGGCGGCGGGTTCGAAGCCCATGCCGTTGTCGCTGACAACCAGCTCCAGCCCCCGGGCATCATTGCGCAGGACGACGTCCGCGCGACTCGCCTTGCTGTGCTTCAGCACATTGGTCAGCGCCTCTTGCAAGGTCCTCATGACATCAAGAATTTGCGAAGTCGGCAGATAGCATTGATCGAGGCCAGTGAGCTGCCACCGGCACTCGATGTCGTGGCTCTCGAACAGCCGCGTAAGACGGTGCCGCAGCGGCACGATCTGACCTGCCAGCGCGTGCTCGCCAAACTGCTGGCTGGAGGTGGTATCGATGATGATGCGCAGGTCGTCGCGCAGCTCCTTGAGGATCGACAGGACCTGGCCTGGCGGGATGTCGTGAGGGATGCGCTCCAGTGTCGCAATTCCGCTGACGAGCGTGCCGCCGAGCCCGTCGTGCAGGTCGTGTGCGAGATTGAGCCGTTCACTGAGCCGCGCATTGGCGACTTCGAACTCGCGCTGGCGATCCAGGTTGGCTGCGAGCTCCGCCTTGGCCGCGTCGATCTTGCAGTGCAGTTCGTCATTGAATCGTTCAATGCGGCGCAGGTTGGCGACGAAGCGCCAGGCCAGCACCAGCGCCATGGCGATCATCTGGAACTGCGAAGTGAGGGCCGCGTAGTAGAGGTTGTCCTTGAGGATGCCAAGAAAGCTCAGCAGGTCGTGTACCGCGGCGACAAGGAAAATTGCAATGCAAAACGAGAGGATGCGATGGTCGGTGCGACCACTGCGCCCGGCAAAGCAGAGAAATACGAGGCACGTCGCGAAGAAATTGCACGCCAGTCCCACCGTCAGCGTGTTGCGCACGTCGGTCAGGTAACCGTGCGGCGCCCCGAGCATGACGGCGGCGCCCAACACTACCAGCGTCCAGAGCACCGCTTCGATGCGCGGCAGGCGCCGTTCGCAGAAGCGCACCATGGACATCGTGAAGGCAGCACTGTAGATGAGCAGCGCGATGATATTTGCGCGCCCCCAGGCATCGGTACTGGCAAACGGCCAGGTGCTCGTCGCCACCTGATTCAGCGCCACCCACCACCAGGCCAGCGACATCAGGCTGAACCATCCGTAGGTCACTTCTTGCCGGCGCATCACCCAGAGCGAAAAGAAGAAGCAACCTAGCGCGACGGTGATTGCAAGGCTGACCAACTGCAGGTCATGACGCAGCCGGTAGGCCTGTTCGTAAGCGGCCCGCAGGCGGTCCGGGTCGGCGACCGATACTGGTCCAAGGCCGGGTTGGTATGCCGACAGCCCCGAGACGCGAATCAGCAGCGTGTTGGTGCCCTCCCGCAGCAACGGCGGAGATATCAACTGATAACGGGGAGTATTCCAGGCTCGCGTGAGCGGTTCGACGAGGCTCGCGTCACGCATCAGCAAGCTGCCGTTGAGATAAACCGCCCCCGCCATATTCAGGTAAGCGAGCATCAGCGCCGTGGGTTGGCTTGCATCTGCGCACTGCCAGCTCAGCCGGTACCAGACCACGCCGTCGAAATCGGGCCAGCGCGAGGACCAGTCGTCCGGCAGCTTCACTGGGACCCAGCCCGCCGCCGGCGGGCTATCACCCTGCCAGGTCGATCGGGCAGCCTCTATGCGGGTAAAGGCGGTGGCGCCCGGCCCTTCCTGCGCGTTTGCAGCGCCGGCGAGGAGCGTGGCGCCCAAGATCAGCGCAACAAGCCATGCGCACGCGCTTCGAAAACGGCCTGCGTGCGGGAGTGGACGGCCAACTTCTTGTATATGTTCCTGATGTGGCATTCGACCGTCAGTCTGGACAAGGACAGCAAATCCGCGATCTCCCGATTGGTCAGGCCCTTGCCGACCAGCGAGAGGATTTCGATTTCCCGTGCGCTCAGCGGCGACGCGCCGACCAATCGGCGCGCATGAATTTGCGCCCCGCCTGGCAATGGTGCCGTCGTGGCGACCAGATCGAGGATGTGCCTGGCAACAAAAGGATCGATCGGCGCTCCGCCGCGCAGCGCACTGCGGACCGACAAGGAAATCTCGAGGTCGTCGCGCTCCTTGAGCAGGTAACCGGTGGCACCCGCCTGCAGCGCGCTCACGATGACGCGCTCCGTGTTCCAGGTCGAGATTACCAGAGTTGGCAAGGCAGGATCGCGCTCGTGCAACGCGCGAATGAGGTCGATGCCATTGCCGTCGGGCAACCCGACGTCAACCAGCACCATCGCAAATGGCTGGGCGGTTAGCAGCGCATTGGCGTCGGCGAGGCTGCCGGCAAACCACAAGGCCTCCTCGGCATAGCCGAGCGTGGCCAGGATCGTGCGTAGCCTGGTCTGCATCAGTGGCTCGTCCTCGACGACCAGCAAGGGAGCGGGCAACACCGATTCGCCGGTGTCAGTCAATGGTTGGCTCATTGGGTACGGTGCGGTCACGGCCAGAGTTTAGCTGTACCACCGGAACTGGCCGATCTCCGGATCACGCCAGGCTGACAGAAATCGGCCGTGAGGGGCATCCCCGGAACCAGGTAATTCGGGCGAATCTCGCCGGCGGGTAGCCGAGCTTACCAAATTGCTACCTTAAGCCCGCTCAGTCCAGCCTTGCAGCAAAGTCAAGCAGTTGCTGTGCCGTCACCGTGGCCCCGCCACATACCACCACGGCAATGCTGGACGCCGCCTGCAGCACCGGGGTGTCGCAATCCAATGCCGCCAAGGCTGCGCCGCATGCCGGCTCAACCAGGACGCGGTGTTCGTCAAGAAGCCTTATCGCTGCCTCCACCGCCTGTTTGTCTGACACAACGACGCTGTGGATCTCGTGACGCTGCGCCCATCGGAGCGCGCCATCACACGGCCGCCTGGCGCCAAGCGACGTCGCCACGCTGGTGATCTGTGCGAGTTCGACCGGCCTGCCTTCGGCAACCGAGCGGGCGTAGCAGTCCGCACCGTCGGTTTCTACCGCGATCACAGGCACGTCGGACCAGCCATTCCGCTGAAGCCCCTCCAGCACGCCGCACAGCAGGCCACCACCGCCCACGGCAAGAACGATGGCGCCTGGCTTCGGCCCGGATGCCGCGATCTCGTCCACCAGCGTGGCGTGCCCCTGCCAGATGAGCGGATCGTCGAACGGGTGCACGAAGGCATCGCGTGGCCCGATCAGGGACAGTGCAAACTCGTGCGCTTCCGCCCATGTGCCTCCGCGCACGATCAACTCCGAGCCCTCCAGGCGGATCAGGTCGCGCGCTCGCGATGGTGTGCTCTCCGGTACCACCACCACCACGGGAACGCCGAGTTCGCGTCCGCAATAGGCTGCCGCAAGCCCGGCATTTCCGCCTGAAGATGCAACGAATCGCTGTACGCCCGCGGCGTGCCGCGCTTCACACAAGGCTCCGACACCCCGAAGCTTGAAAGACCCGGACGGCTGTGCGGCTTCCATCTTTAGCCAGACCGGTTTGCCGAGCCGCCGCGAATTGGGCTGGGACTGTACAAAAGGTGTGCTGATGTGAAGCGTCATGTTTGGTAGCGAAATGTGGAAAGCGAGCCGTCCCTGCAACGCGGGAAGCTGCGCCATCGTAGTCGCAGGAAGCTATGCAAACCAATGTTATTTAGGTAGCCTAGCTATGCTTCATGAGTATGGAAATGAATGGGCGGAAACGGTATGCGGAACATTGAATTGCGGCATCTTCGCTACTTCATCGCGGTAGCGCAGGCCGGCAGCGTGGTGGCGGGCGCCCGTGCCGTCGGCATTGTCCAGCCAGCCCTGTCGCGGCAAATCATCGAACTTGAGGCGGCCATCGGTACGCCACTGCTGGCGCGCAAGGCAAGGGGCGTGCAACTCACCGTGGCGGGCGAGAGCTTCCTGAGGGATGCCACACAACTTCTGGCAAACCTGCAAGCCAGCCGCGATCGCGCCCTGCGTTGCGCCGCCGGGCAGCTCGGCGAGCTGCGCCTTGGTGTGTTGCCGAACTACCTGAGTTCAGCCGTCGTGACGGAGGTGCTCCGGGCCTTCCGGATAGCGTGCCCGGAAGTCAAGGTCCTGGTGGACCCGATGCTGTCGACGGAGCAGATTGCCGCGATCCGGAACAGGCAGGTGGATGGCGGCATCATGGCCTGGCGTCGGCATGAGGCGCCGCATCTGACTGGCATCGTGTTGCTCAGCGACCGCTTCGTATTGGCCATGCCTTCATCGCAGACCGCCCGCCACAAGCAGCCGAAACGACTGGCGGACGTGGCGGATCTGCCCTTCGTCTGGTTCGATCCGGCGCGGTCCTCGTCCCAGCATCGCTTCCTGATGACGCAGTGCGAGCGCGCCGGCTTCTCGCCTCGCGTGGCCCAGGTGGGCAGCGACATCCCGACCGTGCTCGGTCTGGTTTCGGCGGGGATGGGTTGCGCGTTTGTCCCCGCAAGCCTGTCAACCGTCTGTCCGCCGACCGTGCGGCTGGTGCCACTGCCTGAGGTCGCTGACCGCTTCGACGTGGAATTCGCGTTCGACGAGGAGGTAGCGACGCCAGCAGTCAGGCAATTCGTGCAGGCGCTGCAGCAGGTGATCGATGATCGGGCAAGCTGAGCCATTGACTTCGTGGCGGCCCGTGCCGGTCGGTCACATGACGCATTGCGTGGTTCCGGTGTCGGACAGCAAGCGGCACGTCAAAACATGCACTGGAGGGGCGGCGTCTCACATGGAATACCGTCGCCGTCCCCATCCATCTTTACCGCCGGGCAGTTTTTCAGATAGAAGCGCGCTTCCGCGCAGGATGCCATCTGGCTGCAGTGCTGTTTGCCCTCGCAGCGGAATGCCGGTTCCGCCGTGGCTGCCACTGCTGGAGCCTCGATCTGCTGTGGCTCGGCCTGGGCAACGGGATTTGCCAAAGGCGCGTGCGTTTTGTAATAGATGAAGGCGGCCGCGGCGGCCGCAACTACCAGCAAGCCCTTATACATGTTGACCCCTACCCTTCTTTTTCTTTTTGGAAATGGAAGGATGCCACAACAGCGTCGTTGGTAAGGCACTTTCCATTCGGAATCCGACAGACTAATCTTGGACTAGGCTGCGGGCAGACGATGGAGGCGGATATGGGCATGGTCTCAATAGAACCCGGCAGCTATCACGTTGTACCGCCGCAAAACCCCGGCGAGGTCATCGATCTGATCCGGACGCACGCGATCCAGGTGGTTGACCTCAGGTTCACCGACTTGCCCGGCGTGTGGCAGCACTTCTCGATCACGCTGCCGGAAGTCAACGACGACTTATTCTCTGTCGGCATCGGCTTCGACGGGTCTTCCATTCGCGGGTTCCAGGAAATCCACGAGTCCGACATGCTGGTCAGGCCTGACCCGGCCACGGCGTTCATCGATCCGTATTGCGCAGCACCAACGCTGGCGCTGATCTGCGACGTGCTGGACCCTGTCCTGCACCAGCCGTACTCGCGCGATCCGCGCCATATCGCACGCAAGGCCGAGCTGTACCTCCGGCAAACCGGTCTTGCCACGGTTTGCTACCTTGGCCCCGAACTGGAATTCTTTATTTTCGACTCCATACGCTTCGGGCAGGACCAGCACTCTGGCTACTACCATGTCGAATCCGCCGAAGGCGAATGGACCTCGGGCCGTGACGAAGGCGCCTATGGCGGGGGCAATCTCGGCTACAAACAGCGCTACAAGGGCGGGTACTTTCCCGTGCCGCCAAGCGACACGCTGCAGGACATCCGCTCCGAAATCGTGCTCGCGCTGATGCAGGCCGGCATCCAGGTCGAAGTGCATCACCATGAGGTCGCCACGGCCGGCCAGAATGAAATCGACATGCGCTTTGCGCCACTGATGCGCATGGCAGACAACGTGATGATGTACAAGTACATCTGCAAGAACGTTGCGCGCCGCCACGGCAAGGTCGCCACCTTCATGCCCAAGCCGCTGTTTGCCGACAACGCGAGCGGCATGCATTGCCACCAGAGCCTCTGGCGCGACGCCGAGAACCTCTTCTATGACAAGAACGGTTGGGCGCAGACGTCCCAGATGTGCCGTTGGTATATAGGCGGCTTGCTCAGCCACGCCCCCGCGCTGATGGCATTCTGCGCACCGAGCACGAACTCCTACAAGCGGCTGGTGCCCGGATACGAGGCGCCTGTCAATCTGGCCATGTCGCAGCGCAACCGGTCCGCCGCGGCCCGGATTCCAATGGTGTCGGATTCCCCGAGCGCCAGGCGCGTTGAATTTCGCTGTCCTGATCCGTCGGCCAATGCCTACCTCGCCTTCTCGGCAATGTTGCTCGCCGGCCTGGACGGCATTGAAAACCAGACGGACCCCGGCGACCCGCTCGACAAGAACATCTATGATCTGCCACCGGAGGAAGCCGCCCGCATCCGGCAGGTACCAGGCTCCCTGGAAGAGTCGCTTTGCGCGCTGGAAGCCGATTCAGCGTTCCTGCGCAAGGGGGATGTCTTCACTGAAGACCTGATCACGACCTGGATTGATTACAAGCGCACGCGCGAGATCGATACATTGAAGGTGCGGCCACACCCGTGGGAATTCCAGCTCTACTTCGACATCTGATGACGGCACTACCGTGTCATCAGCGACTCGCGCTGGCAGAGCCCGCTGCACGCAGATGCTCCAGGAGCGTCCTTGCCTCCGGCAAGAGACCAGCTTCGTCCCTCACGCCCAGCCAGAGAATGCGTGAGGCCCAGGCGTCGGACAGGTAGACGGCATGCAGCCCGGCACCCAGCAGTTCGGGCCGGACCGCGCCATCTGGCAGGACGCCGATGCCCAGGCCGGCCTCGATCATCCGGCAGATCGCATCGAAGCTGCTGACCTGGATCCTCAGCCGCACCACCTTGTCCAGTGCCGATGCGGCGTCGGTCAGGCGCTGCAGCAGCGAGCTGCCCTGGTTGAGGCCGACAAAGTCGTACTCCAGGGTTTCGTCGAAACTCACTTCCGGGCGCCCGGCCAGCGGATGCCCGGCAGGCACCAGGACGACCAAGCGGTCACGCCGATAGACAGACTTCCTGATGTCATAAGCCGGCACGTTGTCGGCGAACACGCCGATATCGGTTTCACCGGACAGCAGCGCTACCACCACGTCCTGGCTCAGGCGCTCCTCCAGGCTGATCCTGATCATCGGCTGCGAGGCCAGGAAGCTTGCCAGGTCGTGCGGAAGGAACTGGATCACGGCTGACGTATTGGCCCAGACCTTGACGTGTCCGCGCACGCCGGTGGCGAAGTCGCTCATCTCGCCCGCCATCTGGTTGACCTTGTCGAGCACCATGCGCGCATGCTGGACCAGCTCATGGCCAGCGGGGGTCAGCTCAAGCCCGCGCCGAACCCGCAGGAACAGCGCGCATCCCACCGTGCGCTCAAGATCCGCGATCCGTTTGCTCAGGGCCGACAGCGTCATGTGTGACTTGTTCGCCGCCTGCGTCAGCCCGCCGCATTGGGCCACCAGCTGGAAGACGCGCAGGGACTGGAGATCGAAATGGGCAGGATTGATCATGGTATTGCACTGGCGACGCGCGCCGACTGGATTGAAAGCCAGGAAAGGCTAGTCAGCCGCTCGCGCCTTGTCAAACGGCGCGCCCGGCTCCCGGCAGCGCAATGCAGGCCTTGATCCGCCTGGGATAGCCGACAAAGTGGCGGGTTGTGCCGGTCGTGGTACTCCCGTACGGCAATATGCACCACCTTTTCCCGTAAGGAAAGGACGGTTGAGAATCCATCGATTACCAGGCAACGGCTTTTGACCCACTATCTCCAGCACACAGCAGGAGCCATGAGATGGAAACAAGCAAGTCAAAGCCCCTTGCCGGCGTACGCGTCCTGGAACTGGGGCAGCTGATCGCGGGGCCGTTTGCCGCGCGCATGCTGGCGGCGTTCGGCGCGGAAGTGATCAAGGTCGAGCCGCCGGGCACGGGCGATCCGCTGCGCAAGTGGCGGCTGTTGCATGAAGGCACCTCGGTCTGGTGGGAGGCACAGTCCCGCGACAAGCAGTCGGTCACGCTGGACCTGCGCACGCCGCAAGGCCAGGAAGTCGTGCGCAAGCTGGCCGCGCAAAGCGACGTGCTGATCGAGAACTTCCGCCCGGGCACGCTGGAAGGCTGGGGCCTGGGCTGGGACAGCCTGCGCGCGGCCAACCCCGGGCTGGTGATGCTGCGCGTGTCCGGCTATGGCCAGACCGGCCCCTATCGCGACCGGCCGGGCTTCGGCGTCATTGGCGAAGCGATGGGCGGCTTGCGCCACCTGAGCGGCGAGCCGGGCCGCACCCCGGTGCGCGTGGGGGTATCGATCGGGGACTCCCTGTCCGCGCTGCACGGTGTGATCGGCATCCTGCTGGCGTTGCGGCACCGGGAGCAGAACGGCGGCCAGGGCCAGGTCGTGGATGTGGCCTTGTACGAGTCGGTGTTCAGCATGATGGAGAGCCTGCTGCCGGAATACTCGGTGTTCGGCGCCGTGCGGCAGGCGGCCGGCAGCAGTCTTCCCGGCATCGCGCCGACCAATGCGTACCGCTGCGCCGACGGCAAGTATGTGCTGATCGCTGGCAATGGCGATGGCATCTTCAGGCGGCTGATGGACATGATCGAGCGCCCCGACCTGCGCGACGACCCTGCGCTGGCCCACAACGACGGCCGGGTCAGCCAGGTCGCGATGCTCGACGCCGCCATTGGCGAATGGGCGGCACAGCGCAGCCTGGAAGCGGCACTCGACGCGCTCAATGGCGCCCGCATCCCCGCGGGCAAGATCTATGACGTCGCCGATATCGCCAGCGATCCGCACTACCGTGCGCGCGACATGATCCTGGACGCGCAATTGCCGGACGGCACCCCCGTCCAGTTGCCCGGCATCGTGCCGAAGCTGAGCGCCACCCCCGGCGCACTGCCCAACCC